>CANPZH010000124.1 GCA_947589335.1 uncultured Clostridia bacterium
CTGGGGTAGCTGGATTCGAACCAACGAATGACGGAGTCAGAGTCCGTTGCCTTACCGCTTGGCGACACCCCAATGTATCTCTTACGGTTACATATTCTACCAAAACGTTTGAAAAATATCAAGCATTTTTCCGTCATTTCCTAAAAATTTTTTTTCGGTCTCGATTTTTTGCGTAAGTACTTGCTGAATGTCTTGAATTGTGATATAACTATAACATCACGGCAGAAGACATCGGAGGGGAGTTATGAGGATGAAGAGACCGGTCTTGGCGGCCTGTGCGCTGGCGCTCTGTTTTGCGGGAGCCGCATGCGGAGAGTCGAGCTATGAGCTTGCGGTCGAAAACGGTTTTGCGGGGACGGAGCGCGAGTGGCTCGAGAGCCTCCGTGGCAGGGACGGCGCCGCGGGCGCGCCCGGACGTCAGGGGGATCCCGGGCAGGACGGCAAAGACGGCAAAGACGGCGAGAACGGAAAAGACGGGGAGGACGGCGCAAAGTGGTACTCCGGCAGCGGTGCGCCGAAGGATGAGACCGGGAAGGTCGGAGATTTCTATCTGGACTACACGGGCGGCGGCATCTATGAGAAGACGGAGGTCGGTTGGATGCTGCGGATGATGTTTGAGATGGGGGAGGAATCCGGCGACAGGGAATTGATCGAGATCGTGTTCGACCTCGGGAACGGGACGACGGAGTCCCGCAAGATCCGTGCGGGGTCGACCGTTCAGCTGCCCGTTCCGCACAGGGAGGGACTGCTGTTCCTCGGCTGGTATGCGGGGGAGGACGCGGAGCCGGTGACGGAGGACACCCGTTTCTATACGGACACGACGCTCACGGCGAGGTGGAAAGAGCTGCCCCGCGTGACCATCGAGGCGGGCGGCATGACCCTCCCCGTCAACGAGACCTACTCCTCGCGGGTGACTTACACCGGCACGGGAACGCCGAAGGCGTATGTCGAAAAGGGCGGAGAGCGCCGGGAGATCACGGTAACGGGGAGCAGTTGGGGATTCGGAGAATGTCTGAAGCGGGACGGCGAGGACTTCTACACCCTCTATTTCCAATTCCAGGAGGCGGGAGAATACCTGATCGTCGTCGAGGGGACCGAGGAAGCCGCGAAGGATTCCGTTTCGGTCACGGTGACGGCTTGACAGAAACCGTGTAGAAGTTCGCCGCGGCTGCAATTTGCAGCCGCGGCGAAGTTTATCTTGGGTAAGATCTTGCGAAGTTCCTTAGAAAATAGAGCGGTCACCGCTCGGGCAGGCCGAGCGCGGCGATCCGTTCCGCGATCCTGACGAACGACCGCGCGTCCTCGTCGCCGATGAGGTCGATGATGCTGCGTGCGAGTCCGAGCGACTGCTCGTGCACCTTCAGAAAGCCGTCGAGGTTCTCCTGCACGGGGCGGACGAAGATCGTGCGCTTATCCTTGCCCTCGCAGCGTTCGAGCAGTCCCTTTCCGACGAGGGAGCAGATCGTGCGGTTGACGAGGGATTTCAGCATCCTCGTCGTTTGGACGATCTCCTTGAAGGAGGTCAGCCTGCCGTTGTCCTCGCGGAAGTTGCGGTAGACGATGAGCATGACGATCGCTTCGTTGTAGTTCATGCCGCGCGTCAGGCGGGTATTTTTGAGTACGCTCGTCGCTTTGACCCAAGCGATGATCAGTTCTTCATCCAATTCGTCTTGTCTGTCCATGCGGCTATTATAATCTTTTTTCGGCGGGCTGTCAAGTGTTGCAATCCCACCGGAAATGTGTTATACTGCCCATGGGAGGAGAGAATGATCCCGCAGGACGGCTATCTGTTGCTCAGTTACATCAATACCAAGCTCAGGGACGACTATGCGAGCCTTTCGGAGCTTGCGGAGGACCTCGGCGAGGACGCGGAGGAGATCTCCTCAAAGCTCGGCGCGCTCGGCTATACCTATGACGGGGAGCGGAACCGCTTCGTCTGAGTTATCCACTTATCCACGCATGCGCTGTGGATAACTTTGCCGCAATGTGCATGAGAGCAAATGTAAGGAAGGGAAAATGTCGCAATACGATCTGATGAAACGGTTTGAACAATACGATGAGATCTCGGTGGGGGACTTCACGCCCGAGGAGCTCGAGGAGTTTCTCGGGAGGAAGGAGGAGCCGTCGGACGCCTCCCGCAGGAAGGAAAAATATTTCGAGTATTATGACGACGTGAAGGACAAGTCGCTCAAAAAGCAGGACTGGTGAGGGCTATGAGAGCGGACGGGTCGGGCGGAAGGCGATGAGCCAGAAGAGGAGCCAAGCCGCGGCGACGCCGGAGAGGGAGAGCGCCGCGCGGTAGACGGTGACGTTCCCCGCGCAGAGGAAGAGGAGCAGATCGAATCCCGAGAGCGCGAAGACCGCCGCGCACAGTCCGCAGAGGATGAGGATCGAACAGCAGAGAAGGGTCGTCAGTTTCATAGCCGCAGTATGCGCAGGCGGCGGAAAAAAATGACCCGCAAGGGGTCACAAGAGATTTTCGAGGATGAGTTTTTCGAAGGGGACTTCCTCCATGAAGTCGGAGGGGCGGAAGACAACGTGGTTGAACTTGGCGTACTGAAAGAGGTGCGTCTTGAGCAGAACGGGCGTGGGGACGTCCAGTTCGCCGCAGATCTCCGCAAGATAGCGGAAGAACTCGCCGTAGGAGAACCTCTCCTCCCGCGTATAGGTGGTTTCGCGGGCGATCCTGCCCCCGCGCATGACTTTTGCCCAGATCCGGAACATGCTTCCATTATACGGGATCTTCCCGGAAAAAGCAACTCTATCCCGCTGAAATCCCGGTGAAATTTTCGCCGTATGAACAGAACGGAGTTGACAATCGGGCGGGAAAGGGCTATAATAACTTTAAGGTTCCTAAAAAACCGTGGTTTCCGCATACGCGAAATCACGGTCGTCTTTATGGAAACAAACGCGCGGAGGCGGAACAGCCGCCAAAACAGAGCGCGAAAGGGGCATTATGGCAGATCAGTTTTATATGACGCAGGAAGGCTATGAGGCGGCGAAAAAGCAGCTCGAATATCTTCAGACGGTGAAGCGCGCGGAGATCGTCGAGCGCATCGCCGAGGCACGCAGCCACGGCGACCTCTCCGAGAATGCGGAATACGACGCGGCGCGCAACGAGCAGGCGGCGAACGAGGGCGAGATCGCCGAACTCGACTATAAGGTGAAGAACGCCGTCATCATCGCCGAGACGGACGACAACTCCGTCGTGCACATCGGGTCTACCGTCACCGTGCACGATTACGATATGGAGGAAGACGTGGAATACACGATCATGGGCACCACCGAAGTGGATCCGATGAACAACATCATCTCCAACGAATCCCCCGTCGGAATGGCGCTTCTGCGCCACAAGAAGGGCGACGTCGTCACCGTCAAGGCGCCCAACGGCGATTACAAGCTGAAAATTCTGAAGATCGACTGAGGACCGGTATGGAAAATCAAACGATTCCCGAAGAGGAGCTGCTGCACGAACAGGCGCGGATCCGCCGCGAGAAACTCGAAAAACTCATTTCCGAGGGCAACAACCCCTATGAAAAGACGAAGTACTCGGTCACGGCGGATTCCGCCGCGATCCTTTCCCGCTTCGAAGAGTTCGAGGGGAAGGAGGTCTCCGTCGCGGGGAGGCTCATGTCCCGCCGCGTCATGGGGAAGGCCTCGTTTTCCCACATCTCGGACCGGAACGGCCAGCTGCAGATCTACGTCACCCGCCAGGACGTCGGCGAAGACGTGTACGCGGCATATAAAAAAGATTACGACATCGGCGACATCGTGGGCGTAAAGGGCTTTGTCTTCCGGACGCAGACGGGCGAGATCACCGTCCATGCGACCCATCTCGAGATGCTCTCGAAGGCGCTCCTGCCCCTGCCCGAGAAGTACAACGGGCTCACGAACGTCGACATGAAGTACCGTCTCCGCCACGTCGATCTCATCATGAACCAAGACGTAAGGGAGACCTTCTTCAAGCGGGCGAAGATCATCAAGGCGATCCGCGATTTCCTCGACGCGCGCGGCTTCCTCGAGGCGGACACCCCGATCCTGCTTCCGCTCGAGATCGGCGCGGACGCCCGCCCGTTCAAGACCCACCACAACGCGCTCGACCTCGACATGTACCTCAG
>CANPZH010000125.1 GCA_947589335.1 uncultured Clostridia bacterium
GAGAGCCTGCGACATCAGCCGTGCCTGCAGTCCGACGTGGGAATCCCCCATGTCCCCCTCGATCTCCGCCTTGGGCGTCAGCGCGGCGACGGAGTCGATGACGATGATGTCCACCGCCGAAGAGCGCACCAGCGAATCGCAGATGTCGAGCGCCTGTTCGCCCGTGTCCGGCTGGGAGACATAGAGTTCGTCGAGATTGACCCCGAGGTGTTTGGCGTAGACGGGATCGAGGGCGTGCTCCGCGTCGATAAACGCCGCAATGCCCCCCATCTTCTGCGCCTCGGCGATCGCGTGCAGGGCGACCGTCGTCTTTCCCGAGGACTCGGGACCGTAGATCTCGATCATTCTGCCGCGCGGGAATCCGCCGATCCCGAGGGCAAGATCGAGCGCGAGACAGCCGGAGGGAATGACCTCGATGTCGGTATTCCCCGCCTCCTCGCCGAGCTTCATGATGGCGCCCTTGCCGTACTGCTTCTCGATCTGGGCAAGGACGGCGTCGAGCGCCTTGAGTTTTTCTTCGTTCATATCGTAAAATCTCCTTCGATGTTTTCCCGTTCGTATCGCTTCGTCCTGCCCGTCAGTTGATCTCCCGATAGGTCAAAAAGAGCGCAAGATTGATCGCCTGCCGGGTGACCGACTCGCGGTCCCCCTCAAGATGATATTCGAATACGCGCACCCGTTCCTTGGTGCCGACTGCGATGTAGCAGAGCCCCACGGGCTTCCCAGAGCCGTCCGATTCGGGCCCGGCGATCCCCGTCGTGGCGACGGCGACGTCGCAGTGCCCGCTCCCGAGCAGTCCCGCCGCCATTTCGTACGCCGTCTCGCTCGACACGGCGCCCTTCGTGCGCAAGGTGTACTCCGAGACCCCGAGCCGCTCCGCCTTGCTGTTGTTGTCGTAGGCGTTCACGCCCTCGTAAAAGACCGCGCTCGCGCCCGGACGGGAGACGATCGCCTGTCCGACGCCGCCGCCCGTAAAGGACTCCGCCGTCGAGATCTTCATGCGGTGGAGCTTGAGCGCGGTGAACAGCCGTTCCGCGATCTCCACGTCCTCCATCGCATAGACGTAGGGTTCGAGCTCGCTCATCAGGATGCGCACCGTCTCGTCGCAGACCACCTTGGGGGTATTGCGGTTATAGACGATCTCCGTCCTGCCGATCCCGTATTCCCCGCTCACATGGATCTGCAGCTTGTCCTCCGACGCCTCCTGCGCCGCCTCGAGCGCCGCGCGCATCCGCTCGGCGGGCGCGGCGACCGTTCTGATGACGATGCTGCGGTAAGACTGTCCGCGCCGCCGGTCCGTCTCGGGAAGCACCTCCCGTTCGGCGAGCCTGCGCCCCGCCTCCCCCGCCGGGAGAACGGCGAAGAGACACCCGCCGTCTGCGTACAGCGTGCCCGTAAAGGGCGCACCCGTGACGGCAGAGACCGCCTCGCGCGCCGCGGGAAGGAGCACGTCGTCGCAGATCAGAAATGCGCCGTCGCACTCTCCGCGGAGACGGCGGAGCACTCTCAGCGTCGCGGACGGGTCGTCGTAGGGCAGGAGGACGATCTCCGAGAGCGGGACTCCTCCCGACAGCAGGGCGTTTACGACCGTGCCGTAGCCGACGTCCTCCGCGGCATGATGGATATTGCGAAAGACGAGCGCCGCGTACTTCATGCCTGTTCTTTTTCCTCTTCGCGGAGCACATCCGCGTTTTTCACGATATAGTTGACGCCCGAAAAGACCGTGAGCAGCGTTGCGAGCGCAAAGAAGGAGAATCCCACGACGGACAGGATATTGCCCGCCGTCCCGCCGGTGAAGCTGAGCGCCAGCACGAGGATGAACAGCGCGACGTCCTGCGTCACCGTCTTGAGTTTGCCGTAGATGTCCGCGGCGAGCACGGTCTTCCGCTCGGCTGCGACCATGCGGAACCCGCTGATGATGAGCTCCCGCGCGAGGACGACCGCCACGCATACGCCCGTCACGACGAATCCCCAGCCGGAGAGCACGCCCGCTTCGAGCCCCTCGGGACGGGTGAGCAGCACGATCATCGCCGTGGAATTGAGCACCTTGTCCGCGATCGGGTCGAGAAATTTCCCGAGATTGGTGACGAGCCCCCGCGACCGCGCGATGTAGCCGTCGAGAAAGTCCGTAGACGCCGCGAGCCCGAAGATGAGGGCCGCGATCAGATAGTTGTACGGAATGCAGTCGAGATAAAACATCACAAGGAATACGGGGATCAGACAGATCCTGATCAGCGTGATCTTATTCGGCAGGTTCATGGTTATCCTCCTCGGTCTGACCGTAAAGGTCATATGCATCGGCGCGGGTCACCCGCACCGTATAATACTTTCCTTCCTCCGCGCTCGGGCTGCGGAACCGTACGGTCCCGTCGATCTCCGGCGCCTGGAAATAGGTCCTCCCGACAAAGCAGGAGCGCTCGTAGTCGATCCCGTCGCAGAGCACCTTGACCCGCTCCCCGACGAATTTTGCGGAAAACGCCGAGGCGATCTCCTCCTGCGCCGCATAGAGCTCCTTGACGTAGCGCCGCTTAACCCCTGCCGCGATCTGCCCCTTCATGCGGTATGCGGGCGTCTCCGGCTCGCGGGAGTAGGCGAAAAAGCCGCAGTTCTCGAACTTCATCTCCCTGAGGAAGCCGATCAGCGCCCTGTGCTCCTCCTCCGTCTCGGAGGGGAACCCTGCGATGAAGGTCGTTCTGAGGGCGATCCCGGGGACCTCCCTCCTGAGCCTTCCGACGAGCGCGCGGATCTCCGCCTGCGTCGTCCGCCGCCCCATGAGCTTCAAGATCCTGTCCTCGCTGTGCTGGATGGGAAGATCGAGATACTTCAGAAGTTTGGGATTTTCCTTCAGCTCCGCGATGAGCTCCTCCGAAACGGCTTCGGGATAGCAGTACAAAAGGCGGATATGGCGGATATTCCCGAGCGCGGAGAGAGCGCGGATGAGCGCGGTCAGCTTGTTTGCGCCGAGGTCCTCCCCGTAGCGGGTCGTATCCTGCGCGACGAGGATGAGCTCCTCCGTCTGTCCGAGCGCCTCCGCCTCCGCGACGAGCTCCTCCATGGGATAGGAGACGTATTTCCCCCTGATCTTCGGGATCAGGCAATAGGTGCAGTGGTTGAAACAGCCGTCTGCGATCTTGAGATATTTATAGTGAAGCGCCGTGGAGACGAGGCGTCCGCCCCGTCTGCCGTCCCCTCTGCCGACGGCGTTGACCCGCTCGCCCGCATACGCCCTTTCGAGCGCGGGGAAGAGTTCGCCCGCGTCCGAGATCCCCAAAAAGACGTCCGCCTCGGTGAGCTCCGGATAGAGCTCGCCGATGAACTTCTGGGGCAGACAGCCCGAAACGACGATCTTTTCGAGCTTTCCCGAGCGGTAACGGTTGCCCTCGAGCACCGTCTCGATCGCCTCCTTCCGCGCCGAATTCAGAAAGGCGCAGGTGTTGACGATGAGGATCTGCGCCTCGGAGGGATCGTCCGTGATCCGGCAGCCGTGCGCTTTGATCTCGCCGAGGAGCCGCTCGGCGTCCACCCGGTTTTTGTCGCAGCCGAGGGAGATCATCCCGAAAACTTTATCCATCAGTCTAACGGTCCGTATTTGCTCTCGTATTCCTCTTTGGTGAGGAGCACCGTCCGCGCCTTCGCCTTGCCGTCGAAGGGGGAAATGTAGCCCATGAGTTCCATCCACTCGATGATCTTCCCGGCATGGTTATAGCCGACCGAACATCTGCGCTGGATGAGGGAGATCGACGCCTGCCCGAGCTTGACGACGATGGCGAGCGCCTTGAGATAGAGCGGATTCGCCTCTCCGCCGCCGCCGTCGTCCGAATAGCCGCTGTCGCCGCTGTCCCCTTCGGTGCGGTTGATGTAGTCGGCGACGTCGGGATCGAAATACGCCTCGTTGTTCGTCTTGATGTCCGCGATGACCGCCTGCACCTCCGCCGTGCTCAAAAACGCCCCCTGCACGCGCGAGCAGTTGAACATGCCCTCCGTGCGGTAGAGCATATCGCCGTTGCCGAGCAGTTTTTCCGCGCCCGATTCGTCGAGAATGGTGCGGGAGTCCACTTCCTGGATGACGCGGAA
>CANPZH010000126.1 GCA_947589335.1 uncultured Clostridia bacterium
AAGCGCCGCTTCTGTTTTGGGAAAAAGCGGGAGCCCGGCGCGGAAAATCGCGGGGAAGAGGAGCGGAAAGAGTAAAAACGTTTGCAATTTGCGGCGGGTTGTGCTAAGATAGGACGCGGAAAAACGCAAGAGAATAAGAGAGAACGTGTATGAGTGAAAAACCGAAGGTAAAACAGACGCTTAAGAGCGTGCTCCTATATGCCGTTCTTCCGATCGTGCTCTCCGGGGTGCTTCGGACGATCGGCATCTTCACGTTTGTTTCCCCCAACGACTTTGCCCCGGGCGGGACGAACGGGCTTGCCGTCATGCTCGCCTATGCGACGGGATGGAGCTCGGGCTGGTTCCTTCTCATGATCAACGTTCCGCTCTTTTTCATCGCCTTCTTCTTCCTCGGGAAGCGGGAAGCGATCATCTCGACGCTCTCCATGCTGCTCTCTTCGGGACTTCTGATCCTCTTCGACGACGTCGGAGTCTTCGCACAGATCCGCTACGTCGCGGACGATATCGGCATGAAGATCCTCGCCGCGGTCGCGAGCGGGATCTTTTTGGGGGCGGCGCTCGCAACGGTGATCCGCAGCTGCGGCACCTCCGGCGGGACGACCATCCTCGCCTCCCTCGTCAACAAGAAATTCCGCTTTCTGAGCGTCAGCTGGCTCACCTCCGGGTTCGATGCGATCGTCGTGGTCGTCTCCTTCTTCGTCTATAACCGCGGCGCGGATTTCGCCGCCAAGCTCGACCCTGTCCTGCTCGCCCTCGTCTCGCTGTTTGCGACGAGCAAGGTCAGCGACCTCATCCTGCAGGGGTTCAAGGTGGCATACCGCTTCGAGATCGTGACGAACCACGCCGAGGAGATCGCCGCGGAGATCATGCAAAAGACCCATCACGGCGTCACGGAAGTCCCGGGCGTCGGCATGTATTCGCATAAGGAACACAAGGTGCTCGTCTGCATCATCCGCAAGCGGCAGATCGCGGAGGTCCAGCGCATCATCAAGAAGTATCCCGACACCTTCGCGTCCTTCTCGCCGACGTCGGAAGTATTCGGCAAGTTCATCAAGTGACATGAAAGAGCATAATCAACAAAATCCGGCGCCACACGGCAGTCTCATCCGCCGTGCGGCGCTGTTTGCGCTTTTTGCGGTCTGCCTTGTTTCGATCGTCCTGTTCTCGGTCCCGGGTCTTATCCCGTTCTCCGACGAGACGGCCGGGAAGCTGACGTCGGAGACGGTCCCGCGGCTTGCGGTCGCGCTCTTTGTGGGCGCCCTGCTGTGCGCGGAGGGGCAGCGCTCCGTCCTCCTCCCGGGGAGACCTTCCGCGGGGGAGCTTCTCTGGCTACTCCCTTGTCTTTTGGTCGCGCTCGCGAACTTTCCCTATTCCGCCCTCATCGGCGGGAGCGCGGTGATCGAGCGATCCGATCTCGTGCCGCTCTTTCTCTTGAAGTGCCTCTCCGTGGCGGCAATGGAGGAACTGTTTTTCCGCGCATTGCTCATTCCGGTCGTCCGCGACCGGATCAAGGGGAAGTATGCCGTGCTTTGGACGGCCCTTCTCACCGCCGCCCTGTTCGGGCTCGTCCATCTCGTCAACCTCTTCTACGGCGGGGGCGTGGGGGCGACGTTTTTGCAGGTCGGCTACACCTTCCTGCTCGGGTGCATGTTTGCCGTCATCTTCATGAAGACGGGGAACGTATGGTTTTGCATGGCCATTCATTTTATCTTCGACGTGGGCGGGCTGATCGTCACCGATCTCGGCAGCGGCGTCTTCCAGGATACCGTCTTTTGGGTGTTGACTGCGGTCTGCGGCGTCCTCTGCGCGGTGCATATCCTTCTCACCGTCATAAAAATGACAAAAAACCGTCGGGAGTGATATACTGTTTCTATGGGGGATCTCATCTATGATACGGCGATCGTCGGCGGAGGGATCGCGGGCTTCGAGGCCGCGCTCACGCTGAGGAGCCTCAAACGCAATTTTCTCTGGCTCGGCGCCGAAAAGTTCGGGGAGAAGCTCTCCGCGGCCGAGGCCGTCCGCAACTTTCCGTCCTTTTCCGGGCGGGGCGCGGAGCTCAAGGCGCTCCTGTCCGCACAGGCAGAGCGCGAGGGGATCGCCTTCACGAGGGCCCGTATCGACGGGATCTATGCAACCGGCGGGGGCTTTGCGCTCACGCAGGGGAAGGAGACCTTCTCTGCGCGCACCGTGATCCTCGCGACGGGCGTGGAGACGCGGGGCGATCTCAAGGGCGAGCGCGAGTTCTTCGGACGGGGCGTGAGCTATTGCGCGGTCTGCGACGGCGCGCTCTACCGAGGGAAGCGGGTCGCCGCGGTCCTGTATTCCGCGGAATTTGCGGAAGAGGCGGAATATCTCGCGGGATTCGCGGAGAAGGTCTACTGCTTTTGTCTCTGTCCTCCGCCCGCATTCCGTGCGCCGAACATCGAGCGGGTGACGGCTCCTCCCGTTGCAGTTGAGGGCGGGCTCCGCACGGAGCGCGTGGTCACGGCGGAAGGGGAGTTCGCGGTCGACGGCGTCTTCTTCCTCAAGGAGTCCGCGCCGCCGTCGGTGCTCGTTCCCGGGCTCGCGGAGGAGGACGGGCATGTCCGCGTCGGCAGGGACATGTCCACCAACCTCAAAGGGCTGTTTGCCGCGGGAGACGTCACGGGCAGGCCCTATCAATACGTCAAAGCGGCGGGGGAGGGCTGCGTCGCGGCATATTCCGCGCACGCCTTTCTGCTCCGCGGGACGGGGGAGAGATCGTAGCGCACCGATTTTGTATTTTTGCGTAGAAATTCCGCAAAAATCCTCTCGATTTGCTTGTGATCCGCCCGAAAATCGTATATAATGGAAATAAGCGGAAAGATCCGCCGAAAAGGAGATTTTATCTGATCCATGGACGCTGCCCCATCTACGGACACAGTCCCAAGCGCTCTGCTCGCCGTCTCTTCGAACGGCGTCATGGTAGGGCTCATCATCGCGCTTGTCGTTCTCGTCATTCTTTCAGGCTGCTTCAGCGCGACGGAAACGGCATACACAAGTTTTTCCACAGTGCGCATGCGCCGCTATGCGGTCAAGCGCCGTTCCGCACGGTTGGCGCTCAAACTGAGCGATAATTACAACAAAGTCCTGACGACGCTGCTCATCGGGAACAACATCGTGAATATCGCCGCGGCGTCGATCGCAACCGTCCTCTGTACGGGGTTTTTCGGCGAGGAGCTCGGCCCGACGATCTCCACGGTGGCGCTGACGGTCGTCGTGCTCATCTTCGGAGAAGTGACGCCGAAGACGCTCGCGAAGGAGTCGCCCGAAAAATTCGCCTGCGCCGCCGCCTATCCGCTCTACATCTTCAGCTGTATCTGTCTGCCGCTCAACTGGATCTTCGACCGGTGGAAGAAGCTGATCTTTCTGATCTTCGGGCTCAACAAGAAGAAGCCGAAGTTCACGGAGGAAGAGTTCAAGATGCTCGTGACGGACGTCAAGAAAGAGGGCGTCCTCAACGAGACGGAGCACGACCTCATCGAAAAGACCCTCCGTTACGACGATCTGCACGTCGGCTCCTGCATGATCCCGCTCGACCGTGTGGTCTGCGTCGAGATCCGCGACGATTCCCGCCTCGTCTTCCGTCTCTTCCGTGAGACGAACTTCTCGCGGATCCCCGTCTACAAGGGGACGAAGCAGAACATCGTCGGCATTCTCTACCGCGCGGATTTCTACGAAAATCTGCTCGCGGGCAGGCGGAATTACGAGAACATCGTGCGCCCCGTCTCCTGGACGACGGCGGACGAAAAACTCTCCGACCTCATGAAACGGATGCAGAGCATGCGGGAACACATGATCATGGTCGGTTCGAGCGGGAACACGCTCGGGCTCATCACGCGGGAAGACATCGTCGAGGAGCTCATCGGCGACATCGACGACAAATACGATTTAACGCCCATCACCTCTCCGCTTCAGCCCTTCATTCCGGAGCCGGAGAAGCCCGAGGCCGTGGACGAAACGGAAGAATAAACCGGGAAAAGTACAAAAGACCGCTCCCCCCTCGAAGCGAGGGGGGAGCGGTCACGGAACGAGGATCTTATGCA
>CANPZH010000127.1 GCA_947589335.1 uncultured Clostridia bacterium
AATAATGTACCGCGAGCAGAACCACGCTTCTGCGCTGCGGGACTGCATTTGCGCGATACCTCGCGCTTCGTGTCTGCACAAGGCAGACCGTGGGCGGGCGACGGAGCTACATGAAATCAAACTTCCTAACCCCTCGAAAATTTCTTTGCCCTCAGCATGCCCCGCAGGGGGTTCTGAATAAAGAAATTTGCGAAACTTATTTGCGAATAAAAAAACATTGCCGCCCGCGGACAAATGTCCGCGGGCGGCAAATCCAATAGCATTGTAACGGCGCAAGTTATTCTTTCTTATTCTTGCGCTTGCCCCTCAACGTTTCGAGGTCGACCTCTTCCACGTTCTTCTCGGAGGGCTTCACGACGAACAGCACGATGATCACGATGAGCAGCACGGCGGAGATGGAGAACAGCACCACGGACGTGACGTTGTTTTCCAGCCAGGAGAGCGGGTCGGGACGGTCGTCGAGCTCGTTGGTCACTTCGATCGCCTGATAAGCGGTCACGCTGGTACCGGGCATGCGCGCCTCCGTCACCGTCAGCTTCACGACGTAGATCGTCGCCGTCTGGGGAACGAAGGAGAGCGAGGAATCGGGATTCCAGTTGTAGTCGTTATCCGTTCTGTTCCAGCGGTCCGTCTCTTCTTCGGTGACGTTCGCGTTGTATTCCTTGATCTGCACGAATGCGTCACGATAGGTCGCGAACTGTTCGCGCACGTCCTCCGCGAAGGAGGGATAGGAGATCGTCTCGCCGACGGGGAGCAGGTCTCTGTCGAGGCGGTAGAGCTCGTAAGAGGTCTCATAGCCGCTCAGCCCGACGATATCGAAGGAGCTCACCGAGTAGCTTGTATGGACGTATCCCAAGGACTGCTCGCCGAGATCTTCGACGGTCGCGCCGCTGTACGTCGCCGAGAAGTGGAATTCGGGGATCCCCTCGATGTCCCAGATGTTGCTCGAAGAGACGGTGACAAGTTCGCCGTCGAGGTAGTACTTCATCGCGTTCCCCGCGGCGTCGGATGCGAGCACGCGGAAGACGTATTTGCCCTCTTCGTCGATCTCGAAGCGGAGCGCATTGTAGCGGAGAGAGGTCGCGGAAGACGCGGTAGCCCCCACTTCCATGCTCTGTTTCTTGTAGTAGATGCTGAAGCGGAGATTGCGGTAATCCGCGGAATCGCTCGCGATGAGCTCACGCAGGGACGGGAGATAGAAGTATGCGCCGTCGCCCGCACTGAGATCCTTCGCCGCCTCGTCGACCGCCGCCTGGTATTCCGCGGCGCGGTTTTCCGCATCCTGTGCGGGAAGCTCGGGATCCGCCTTATTTCCCTTCTCCGCGTCGTCCGCCTTGAGGCCGATGTAGTAGGGTCCGGAGGTCTCGCGGTTGACGATGATGTAATCGAAGTCGTCCACCTCGGTCAGGACGAGCTGATCCTTGGTGACGGTGCCGTGTTCGGGCTCCGCATTGGGATTGGGGCACTCCCAGCCGGAGGCAAGCCCCTCGTAGTCCTTCACGGTCATTCTGTCGCCGCAGGCGGGGCATTCATATACGCTCGCGGAGGGCAATCTCTCGATCGCGTCGTCCACGGCATACCACGAAAGGTACACTCTCGCCGCCTCTTTCTCGCGGCTCGTGAGCGTTCTCCCGTCGTCGAGCTCGAAATAGATGGAGACGTACTGGATTTCCTTCGTGTCGAGCGCGTCGCTCGTCGGCATGAAGACGGTGGACGTCGTCAGCGCGCCGTAATCGTCGTTCAGGGGCTTGGGATATTTCCCGTCTTCCCCCGCGACGCCGAGCATCGCGTATCTGCGGGTGACGGTGACGGAGCTGTCGCACACGTCGATCGCCTCGTAGGTGAGGCTCCAGCGTCTGCCGAGCGTGTAGGCATAGATCTCCTCGTTGACGACGAGCACGGGATCGGCATTGTCTTCGATTCTGCCGTCGGTGAGTACGAACGACTGGCCGTTGAGGGCCTTGACGAGCACCTTCTGCTCCACATCTTCCCCTTCCGCGAGCTTGTCCGCCTTGAAGGTGAGCGGGGTGCGGGGTGTGGAGGACGCCGAGGAGAGATACTCGTTGAAGTATCCGCCGACGTTCGTGAACTTGCCGACGGCTTCGCCGCCGACCGTCACCGTGAATTCGCCCGCACCGCAGTCCTCTTCGGAAAATGCGATGACGATGTCGCCGGAGGCGTCCACCGTGTGGAGCGCTTCGGCTTCCGGCGTCCAGTCTTCGTCCTTTTCGCCGCTTTCGGGCTGCTCGGACGCGTCTTTCACCGCGACTTTGAGCGCGCCGTCTTCATACAGGAAGACGAGGTCGTTCGTCGAGGTGCTCTTCTTGCTGATGTTTTCCTCCGCACTCTGGAAGGAAAGGGTGAACTTCGTGAAGTTGATCTCGGGGAATGCGAGCGTGAGCGCAAAATAGCACGCCTCGGCGGGATTCGCACGGCCGGTCTCTTCGGTCTCTTCCGTCCCCTCCGCCTCGTCTTCCGAAGCGGGCGCAAACCATTTCAGCGCAAGATCATGGCGATAATAAACGGCGCCGCCGTCCTTGTCAAAGGTAAATTCGACATAGGACTCCCCTCCTTCCTCCGCGGAGGAAGCGCCTACATCGCTGTCCGTTCCCTCCGAGAACAGTTCCGAGGGACGATATTCCACCGCCTTTGCGCTACGGAAAAGGGAAAGCGAGCCGATCGCAAAACTCAAGACGAGCGCAAATACGACTGCAAGCGCCGCGATGGTGATTGAACGAATTCTTGTCTTATTCATGTGCATTGCTCCATGCGGGCATTCCGCCCTACTATCCTTAATATTTTACACAAAAAAATACCGTTCGTCAAGCAGTAACACGCCTTCTTTGAAGAAAAACGGAAATTTTCCTGCAAATCTCACAGTTTCATCGCCGCGGAAAGATCGAACCGCTTCCACGGCGTCTCCCCCTTCGGGGGCTCGAGCATAAAGAGCATGCGCTCCTTCGTCACGGGATGGGTGAAGGCGAGCGAGTACGCCCAGAGGGCGAGTTTGCCCTTCTGCGCCCGCTCTCCGCCGTAGCGCATGTCGCCGTAGACGGGATGCGCGATCCCCGCCATCTGCACGCGGATCTGGTGGCTCCTGCCCGTGTGCAGTTTGATCTGCGCGAGCGCGAGCTCCCCGTCCTCCTGCAAAATGCGGTAATCGAGGGAGGCGAGCTTCGCCCCGTCCGTGCCCTGCGGGGTGAGATAGACCATGTTGTTGACGGGGTTCTTTTTGAGCCAGCCCGTGAGCGTTGCGCTCTCCTCGTGCGGCGTTCCGTTGAGGACGGCGAGATACTTTTTCTCGAAGTCCCCCGTCTTCATCTGTTCGGAGAGCCTGCCCGCCGCCTTGCTCGTCTTGGCGAAGACCATGACGCCGCCCGTCGGACGGTCGAGACGGTGCACGAGCCCGACATAGACGTTCCCGGGCTTCTGATAGGTCTCTTTGAGATAGCGGCGGACGCGGTCGAGCAGGTTGTCGTCCCCGCTCTCGTCGGGGCAGGACGCGACGTTCTGCGGCTTCATGACCACGATAATGTGATTGTCTTCATGGAGGATGATGAGTTCCTCTTCCGTTCCGGTTCCGTCATTCATGGATATAGATCCCTCCCGCGCCGCAGGGGAGCGGTATCCCCTCCCCGGTGGGAAGCCCCACCTCGTACGCTTCGATGCTGCCCTTCCGCCCCTTCAGACAGAGGGCGAGCAGATTGTGCAAAACGGCGGGCTGGAGCCCCGTCGTATAGCTGTTGATGAGAAAGAAGAGCGGATCGTCGGACAGCAGTCCCGCGCAGAGCCGCACGAACGGAAAGAGCTCCGTCTCGATCTTCCACATTTCGCCGCCGGGTCCCCTCCCGTAGGAGGGCGGATCCATCACGATCCCGTCGTAACGGTTCCCGCGGCGAAGCTCCCTTGTGACGAACTTCTTGCAGTCGTCCACGATGTAGCGGATCCCGCTCCCGACGCCCGAGAGCCGCGCGTTCTCGCCCGCCCGCTCGACCATGCCCTTGGCGGCGTCCACATG
>CANPZH010000128.1 GCA_947589335.1 uncultured Clostridia bacterium
CGGACGGATCGATCTATCAATTCGAAGAGAAGCCCAAGGTACCCAAGAGCAATCTTGCCTCGATGGGCATCTATATCTTCACCGCGGAGAAGCTCTACCGCTATCTGGAGGCGGACGACCGCAATCCCGATTCGAGCAAAGACTTCGGGAAGGACATTCTGCCCACGATGTTGGGCGCCGGCGAGAAGATGTTCTCCTACCGCTTCAAGGGCTACTGGAAGGACGTCGGCACGATCTCCTCGCTCTGGGAGTCCAACATGGATCTGCTCGGCGAAGATCCCGCATTCGACGTGGGTGACGCGGAGTGGAAGATCCATTCCCGCAACCCGCTCGCTCCGCCGGAATACATCGGCGCGACCGGGAGCGTGGAGAATTCCATGATCGCTCTCGGCTGCGAGGTCGAGGGGACGGTGTGCCACTCGGTGCTCGCGTCCAACGTCGTCGTCGAGGAGGGCGCGCTCGTCAAAGACAGCGTGCTCATGGCGGGGACGGTCGTCAAAAAGGGCGCCAAAGTGCTCTATTCGATCGTCGACGAGAACGTCGTCATCGAAGAGGGGGCGACCGTCGGCGAAGAGATGGACGGGGCGGCGGGGATCGCCGTGCTCGGCAGGAACATCACGATCGGCAAGAACGCCAAAGTGGGCGGCGGACAGATCTTAGATAAGGATTACGAGGGGGAATAAAGAAATGGCACATTCGACGGTAGGCGTTATCTTTTCCAATATCCACGACGAAAACATTCCCGAACTTTCCAAGCACCGGACGATGGCGTCCATCCCCTTCGTGGGGAGATACCGCCTCATCGACTTCGCGCTTTCGAACATGGTCAATTCGGGGATCACGACGGTCGGGATCGTCACGAAGAACAACTATCAGTCCCTCATCGACCATCTCGGCAGCGGCAAGGACTGGGATCTTGCAAGGAAGGACGGCGGCATCATCCTGCTCCCTCCCTATTCCAACGAGACGGATAAGCCGTACACCACACGGCTGGAAGCGCTCATGAGCATCACGGGCTTTCTGACCCACCGCAAGGAGGATTACGTCGTGATCTCCGACTGCGACGGCGTCGCCCGCATCGACCTTGCGGAGATCGTCCGCTTCCATGAAGAGCACCAGGCGGACATCACGATGGCGTATCATGAAGAGGACAGCGTGGAATCGTCCTACTATATCACGCTGGAGCCGGACGCGACGGGAAGGATCAAGGGGCTCAAGATCAATCCCGACGTCAACGGGAAGGGCAAGTTCAATCTCTATATCAATGTGATGGTCGTCAAGAGAGAGTACCTCATCGACGTCATCCAGAACGCGGTCCAGCGCGGGTTCACGAGCTTCGGAAGAGACATCCTCACCAAGAACGTCGATACGCTCCGCATCTTCGGATACAAGTTCGGCGGCTATTATGCGGGGATCAATTCCCTGCAGAAGTACTACAAGCATAGTATGGAGCAGCTGAAGAAGGAAGTCCGCGACGAACTGTTCGGCGCGCGCGACATCTACACCAAGGTGCGCGATTCCGCTCCGTCCAAATATATCGACGGCGCCGTCGTGAAGAATTCGCTCATCTCGGACGGCTGTATCATCGAGGGGACGGTCGAAAATTGTATCCTGTTCCGCGGCGTGAAGGTCGGGAAGGGGAGCGTCGTCAAGAATTCGGTCATCATGCAGGATACCGTCATCGAGAACGGCGTCACGCTCGACTGCGTCATCACCGATAAGAACGTCGTCATCCGCGACAGGCGGCACCTCGCGGGCTGTGCGGAGCTGCCGTACTTCATCGGCAAGGGCAGGATGTTATAAAACCGGAATTCCCGCCCGGGACGGTTTTTCAATAAAAAATAAGGGGGAGAAAAATATGGCAACCAAGAAGACAACCAGGAAGGCGGCGGAGATCCGTGAGGAGGCTCCCGTGGAAGTCGTGAAGACGGCTCCCGCGGCGGAGGAGCAGCCAACGGGGATCAGCGTCGAGGCAAAGAAGAAGATCTTGTTCGTCGCTTCCGAGGCGGCGCCCTTCATCGCGACGGGCGGGCTTGCGGAGGTGATCGGTTCGCTCTCCAAGGCGCTTGCCAAGGAGGAACGCTACGACGTCCGCGTGATCCTCCCGCTCTACCAGGACATCAAGAAGGAATACCGAAAGGACTTCCGCTTCATCGGCAACATCTTTGTGCCGCTGTCATGGAGGAACCAGTACTGCGGGATCTTCAAGTATGAAAAGGACAACGTGACCTATTATTTCGTGGACAACGAATACTACTTCAAGCGTCCCGGCTGTTACGGTTACTATGACGACGGCGAACGTTTCGCCTTTTTCTGCCGCAGCGTGATGGAGATCCTCGGCTTCATCGGCTTTTATCCCGACGTTCTCCACTGCCACGACTGGCAGGCGGCGCTCGCGGCGCTGTATCTCAAGACGATCTACTGCTTCCGTCCCGAATATCAGTTCATCCGCGCGGTGTTCACGATCCACAACATCGAATATCAGGGGAAGTATTCCCTCGATATCCTCGAGGATCTGTTCGGGATCTCCTACCGCTTCCAGTACCTCGTGGAGTACGACCACTGCATCAACCTCATGAAGGGTGCGATCGAGTGCTGCGAGCGGTTCTCGACGGTCAGCCCGACCTACGCCGGGGAGATCAAAGATCCCTACTACGCGCACGGGCTCGACGGGATCGTCCGCCGCAACGAATTCAAGCTCACGGGGATCCTCAACGGGATCGACCCCGACTATTACGACCCCGCGACGGACAGATCGCTGTTTGCCAACTACTCGGCGGAGAACCTTGCGCCGAAGGCGGTCTGCAAGGAGGAGCTCCAGAAGATGCTCAACCTGCCCGTCAAGGCGGATACGCCGATCGTCGCGATGATCTCCCGTCTCGTCGCCCACAAGGGGCTCGATCTCGTCAAAGAGGTCATCGAGCAGGCGCTCAGGCAGGATATGCAGTTCGTGCTGCTCGGGACGGGCGATTCCGTCTATGAGAACTACTTCTCCGATCTGGCGAGAAGATATCCGGGGAAGGTGGTCTCCGTGATCTCCTTCAATTCCGACCTCTCCCGCAAGATCTATGCGGGCGCCGACCTCTTCCTGATGCCCTCGAAGAGCGAGCCCTGCGGACTTTCCCAGATGATCGCATCCCGCTACGGCACGATCGCGATCGTCCGCGAGACGGGAGGGCTCCGCGACAGCATCGTTCCCTACGGCGCGGGCGGGAACGGATTTACCTTCCACGATTACAATGCGCACGATATGCTCTATGTCCTGAACGAGGCGCTTGCCGTCTACCGCAACAAGGACGAGTGGAAACAGCTCGTCGTGAAGGCGATGACGACGGATTTCACCTGGGGAAAATCGGCGCGGAACTATGCGGAACTCTATGAAAGTATGCTGAAATAATTTTTTCGGAGCAAAGAATACAAGATGAACAACTTATCCGGACAGGAAGCCGAGCGGCTGATCAGCGGGAAACTCTCGAGGTATTTCGGGGTGATCCCCACGGAGGCGTCGCGCGAGCAGATCTACAAAGCGGTCGTCATGAGCGTGCGCGACATCATGCTCGAGAAGCGCCAGAAGTTCCATATCGAGACGAAGAAAGCCAAGGCAAAACGCGTCTACTACCTCTGCATGGAATTTTTGATGGGGCGGTCGCTGAAGAACAGCATCTACAACCTCGGGATCTACGATGCGCTCGAGAGCGCTCTCAAGCACTATGGGCTGACGCTCGAAGAACTCTACGAAGAGGAACCCGACGCCGGGCTCGGCAATGGGGGACTCGGACGGCTTGCGGCATGTTTTTTGGACGGTCTTGCCACGCAGGACTATCCCGCGATGGGCTTTTCCATCCGCTATGAATACGGTCTGTTCAAACAGAAGATCGTGGACGGCTGGCAGATCGAGCTCCCGGACGTCTG
>CANPZH010000129.1 GCA_947589335.1 uncultured Clostridia bacterium
CTCCGCCTTTGCGAGGATCTTCTTCGCCGCGGCGACGTTCACGGGAGAGACCTGCACCCCCGCCGCGTGCAGCTTGACGGCCGTCTCGCAGGCCTTCTTCAGGGCGGCGCGGTCCGTCTCCCTGCGCGACGCGTCGATGAGGAGCTTCTTCAGCGTGAACGACACCTCCGTCTCCCTGCGCGCCCGCCTGAACTCCAGATATTCCGCTTCCTCCGCAGGGGAAATAGGTTTGACTTCCTCTTCCATAACAGGTATTTTCTCCCAAAAGACCGAAAATATTCCCAAAGAACGCAGGAACTGACAGGAGAAATATTTTATCATGGAGGCATGTCGCCGGTACCCGTCCAACTGCAGGGCTTTCTGTGGTGTATGCTCCTCTTCGCCCTCTGCGCAGTCATCGTTCACAGCTTCAAACTCATTCTGATCGGCTGGCGCAGCTTCGGACGGCAGAAGACGCCGGAGCCTGTCCTCAAACAAGAAAAACCGCCGGAGCCCGTGTATTACCTCGTGGAGCGCAAGAAAAAGCGCCCGAAGGCGGAATACGCCGAGCCCAAACAAATCAACTTCCAATAACTTCTTTCCTATACGCAAAGGGGGAGCGCCGCTTGGCGCTCCCCCTTTGCGTGTCTTTTCAGTCCTCGTAGCGGGTCACGTTCTTGCCCGAATCCCAGAGGCGTTCGAGATAGTAAAAGAGACGGGACTCCTCGTTGAAGATGTGCACGATGATGTCGCCGTAGTCGAGCACCCCCCAGCGTCCCTCGCGGAGCCCCTCCGTCCTCTCGGGCCAGAGATCGTACTGCTTCTTGAGCGCCTCTTCGACGTTATCGCCGAGCGCCCGTACCTGCGTCACGCTCTTGCCGCTCGCGATCACGAAATACGAGCAGACGACCGTCTGGTCTCTGACGTCGATCATGACGATATCCTGTGCCTTTTTGTCCGACAACACTTTGCAACATGCTTTTGCCAAATCCAAGCTTTCCATCGATTTTACCTCTTCATGATTGATTTATGTCTGGCATAGTACTATGCAAACATCAATTTTTTTGGTTTTCCAATGCGGAAATCCAGCGATAAGCCCGCTCCGTGAGCGGATAAACAGGTTTTCCGCTCTCCTTCAGGTAGATGAGCTGCTGACGCAATGCCTCGCAGAGACAGCGGTCGAGATCCTCCCAAAAGAGGGCGCGGAGCTCCTCCACTCCCTCATAGCGTCTCCCCTCCTCCAACATGTCGGAAAGAAAGATCAGCTTCCCGAGCGGCGTCATGTCCTCCCTGCCGCTCGTATGATAGCGGATCGCGTCGAGGATCTCCCCGTCGGTGACTTTGAACTCATGCTCCGCAAGATAGGCGCCCACGTACTGATGGACGACGGGTGCGGGAACGTCCGGAGGGAGTTTAAGGCCCGCAAGCATGGGATCGTCCGGCGGCACATATTTTCCGCAGTCGTGGAGCATGGCGGCAAGCAAGGCCTTGTCCTCCGGGATACGGAGCGAGCCCGCCCGCCTGCAGGCAAGATCGGCGACCCGAAAGCTGTGCTCCCTGCGCTCGGGCTTTTCGAGCGCCAGCGCCCTGCTCTCCTCCCGCTCGTAGAGCCCCCGCGCTTTGACGGCGCGAAAGACCTCTTCATCCAGCCCCTCCGGGCGTTTCCCGAAGGCGAGCGCAACGCGGATCGACGTCGAAGAGACGGGCTCTCCCACAAACGGGACCTCTGCGAATCCGCAGGAAAAACGGGCGCGGAACCGCTCGGAAAGCTCCGAAGAGAGCGTCTCCCCCCTCCCGCAGGCGGCGAGCGTGACGTTCTTTAAGATGTCGTCCGGACAGCGCCAGGTAAAAAAGTCGTCGAGCATATCGGCGCCCACAAGGAAATACCGTTCGGCGGCGGGATAGCGCTCTTTGAGCCAGCGGCAGGTGAGATAGGTATAGCTCGTCTCCGCCTGCGAAAGTTCGTGATCGCACACCTCCGCCTCCTTGATCCCGCGGAAGGCGATGCGGCAGAGCTCCGCGCGGGCGGCCCCGTCCGCGTGCGCGCCTCCGCGCTTGTGCGGCGCGAGATAGGAGGGCATGACGAGCACCCGGTCGAGCCCGAGAGAGGCGATCGCCGCACGGACAAGACGGACATGCTCGAGATGGACAGGGTCGAACGACCCACCGAAAACCGCGATCCTCATAAGGACATTTTACCACACATTTTGCGCTTTGACAAGTTTAGTTTCTAAGTTATCTGTGAAAAATCCGAATATGAAAAAACTCGGCTTTCCGCTCGTCGCGGATGTACTCTTCTATACCGTCTGCGCGTTCATGCTCTCGATCGGCATTCTGCGCTATTGCCGTCTTCCTCTCGCCCTCGCGGCGGCGGTCTCTTCCATGATCGCCCTTGCGATCGGGGGGATCGCCTTTCTCATTCTCTACCGCAAAAGCTATCGAAGTTTGCTCGGGAAGAGGGAGCGGGAAAGGCGGGACGCGCTTCTTCTGCATCTTGCCCTCGAAAAGCCCGAACGCGTCCGCGCGGCGCTGTGCGAGGCATACCGTTCGGACGGAAAAGAGGCGCATCCCAAAGAGGATCATCTCACGGTGGACGGGGAGGCGTATATCCCCCTCTTTACGATGGAACCCGTCACGGCGGACGAGATCGCAAGGCTGATCCGCCGCTTCGGCGAGGAGCGCTTTACCGTCGTCTGCAACGCGCTGACGGCGGAGGCCGAAAAACTCCTCAAGACCTTCGGCCGCGGGGCGGTATGCGCCGCCGACGTCTTCGCCCTCTTTTCTCGGACGGACGCCTTCCCGGAGCCCCTCATCTGCGGACAGCTCCCGAAAAAGACCGTCCGTTTCAGGCTGAGAAGGTCCTTCTCGAAGGCCAACGCGCGTCCGTTCTTCGTGAGCGGGATCTTGCTGCTCCTGATGAGCCTCTTTACCTTCTTCCCCGTCTATTATCTGATCTCGGGCGGGATCCTGCTCATCTGCGCCGTCACGGTCCGTCTGTTCGGGTTCCCCGCGCAAGGCTGAGCATCGCCTTCGGGAACAGCCCGATCACGTCCGTTGCGTCGGGCGCATATTCGCCCATCTCCTCCGCCGCGATCTCCCCCGCCCTGCCGAGCAGATAGGAAGATACGCATGCCGCCTCGAAGGGCGGAACGCCGCGTGCACAGGTCCCGGCGAGGAAGCCCGTCAAGGCGTCTCCGCTGCCTCCCTTCGAGAGCGCGGGCGAGCCCGTGACGATGAGCGCAGTCCTCTCCCCGTCGGTGACGAGTGAGCGGTTGTTCTTGAGCAGAACGGTGACGGAATACTTTCTCGCAAACTCCTCCGCAAGCTCTTTCGCATGCGCGAGGACTTCCGGGACGCTCCTGCCGGAGAGGCGTGCGAACTCCTTGGGGTGCGGCGTCACGATGACGCGGCAGGCCTTCTCGATAAGGACCTCCGCCCCGTATACCCCGAGGGCGTTCAGAGCGTCCGCGTCGAGCACGAGTGTGCCCGTATATTTGGGCAAAAGCTCCACGATCAGGGCGTAGATCCTCTCGCTCACGCCCGAACCCATGCCCATGGCGATGCAGTCCGACGAGAGCATTTCGCCGTCGATCGCATGAAATTCACGCAAAATGACGGGCGGAAGCTTCCCGATCGCGCGGGAAAAGTAGGGCTCGACGACCGAGAGCCGCGTATACCCCGCGCCCGATTTCAGACACGCCTCCGCGGCGAGGAACGCCGCCCCGCTCGAGACGGCTCCGCCCGCGAAGATGAGGGCGCTTCCGAACGTCCCCTTGTTGACGTGGCTCTTCCGCTTGGGGAAAAAGGCGAGGACATCCCCGTCCTCCCAGACCTCCGTGCCGCGCGGGAGAGTCAGCCCGATCTCCGCCGTCGTCACCTT
>CANPZH010000130.1 GCA_947589335.1 uncultured Clostridia bacterium
TCGCCGCCGAGCGTGATCTTGCTCTGCGGGATCATGGAGATCTCCGCCTGCAGGAAGGAGAGCCCCTTCTCTTCGAGGTACTTTCTCACCCCGGAAAATGCCGCGGGGGAGGTGTAGATCTCGAACGCGTCGTCCGAGGCGACAACGTCGTCCGCGCCCGCGTCGATGGCGTACTCGGTGACGGTGTCTTCGTCGAGCGAAGGCGTGCGCTCCACCACGATGAGGCCCTTGTTGTCGAACATATACGAGACGCTGCCCGTCGTGCCGAGGGAGCCGCCGTGCTTGGACATGATCGCGCGGACGTCGCTCGCCGTGCGGTTGATATTGTCGGTGAGGGTCGTGACGATGACCGCCGATCCGCCGACGCCGTAGCCCTCGTAAGTGAGCTCCTTATACTCCTTATCGCCCATCTCGCCCGCTGCTTTTTTGATGGAACGTTCGATGTTATCGTTGGGCATATTGGCTGCCTTCGCCTTTGCGATGACGTCGGCGAGTTTGCTGTTCGTCGCGGGGTTGGGATTCCCCTTTGCCGCGACGGCGAGCTCTCTGCCGAGCTTGGTGAAGATCTTGCCTCTTGCGGCGTCTGCCTTGCCCTTTTTCGCCTGAATGTTATGCCATTTGCTGTGACCGGACATCTTCTTAACTCCTTATCTTATTTTCTTTGACGTCTCAATGCGTACATCACGATCCCCGCCGATACGGCGGCATTGAGGCTTTCCATCGGCTCCTCCATCGGGATCCCGACGTAACGGTCTGCCCTTGCGCGGACGGGAGCGGAGAGGCCGTTCCCCTCGTTCCCGATCGCGATGCAGAACGTTTCGGGCGGGACGAAGGAAAAGACGTCTTCCCCGTCCATATCCGCCGCCACGACCGTGACGCCCGTGAGCGCTCTCAAGATCTCCTCTCTGCTCCCGCGCATGAGCCTTGCGTGGAACACGCCCGACATGGACGCCCGCACGCTCTTGGGAGAGAACGGGCCGGCGCAGTCCGCAAGGTAGAGTTCCCGGTACCCCGCGGCGGCGGCGGTCCTTACGATCGCGCCCACGTTGGCGGGATCGGACACGCCGTCGAGCAAGAGACAGCGCCCGGACGGCGGGGAGAGCGGAAATTCGGGGATCTTCACCTCCGCGGCGATGCCCTGCGGCGTCTTCTCGTCCGAGATCGCCTTGAAGGCGTCTCCGCCGAGGATGACGGCGGGAAGATCCGCAAGCGGCGCGGACGGGAGTTCCTCCCCGCGGGAGCCGTAGTCTTCCCTCAGGATGAGACGAACGATCTCCATGCCGCATGCCGCGCATTCCGAGACCATTTTGGCGCCCTCGACGAGAAAGGTCCCCCTCTCCCGCCTGCCCTTCTTCTCCTTCAGAGAGGCGAGCTCTTTGACTTGCGGATTGCTTCTGGATACGATGACCATATGTGAAAAAAGCCTTTTTTGTCAAAAGGCTTTCGTTCCGTGCTTAAAGCGCTGCCTTCGCCTTCTCGCAGATGGCGGCAAAGCCCTCGGCGTCGGTGACGGCAAGATCCGCAAGGACCTTGCGGTTGAGATCGATCCCCGCGACCTTGAGCCCGTGCATGAGCCGGGAATAGCTGAGCCCGTTGACGCGTGCCCCTGCGTTGATCCTGGCGATCCAGAGGTTCCGCATATCGCGCTTTCTGCGCTTTCTGCCGACATACGCATAGTTGAGGGACTTCATCACCGCCTGGCGGGCGATGCGGTAGTTCTTGCTCTTATTGCCGAAGTAGCCCTTGGCGAGCCTGAAGATCTTTCTTCTCTTTTTAACGGCGTTTACGCCTCTCTTGATTCTCATCGTCTATAAACCTCCGTTAATCTTTGTAAGGGATCATGTTCTTTACGGTCTTCTCCTGCGTCGTGGAGACGAGCACGACCTGGCGCAGGCTTCTCTTTCTCTTTCTGTTCTTGGTTTCGGCCTTATGGTTCTTGCCGCCGTGAGGTCTGTTGACCTTACCGCTGCCCGTGAGCCAGAAGCGCTTTTTGGAACCGCTGTGCGATTTCTGTTTCGGCATACCTTTATCCTCCAAATTTGATTCTTGAATTGCTTTTTTGCGAACGGGACATAAGGTCCCTTTCGGCGTTTACTGTTTTTTCGGGGCGAGGATCATGATGATGTTGCGCCCCTCCATGTTCATGGGCTTTTCGACGGCTGCGATCTCGCCGAGCCCCTGGGCGAAGTTGTTCATGACGTCTTTCGCGAGATTGGCGTGCGCCATCTGTCTGCCGCGGAGACGGATGGAGACCTTGACTTTGTTGCCCGCGGTCAAGAACTTCGTCGCCTGCTTCGCCTTGACGTTCAGATCGCCCACGTCGATCGTCATCGAGAGCTGGACCTCCTTGAGCTCCACGACCTTCTGGTTGCGGCGGTTCTCCTTCTCCTTCTTCGCCTGTTCGAACTTGAACTTTCCGTAGTCCATGATCTTGCACACGGGCGGGACGGCGTTCGGAGAAATTTTCACGAGGTCGAGTTCCGCCTCCTCCGCAAGCGCCAGCGCCTCGCGCGGGCTCATGACACCGAGCATCTCCCCCGTCTGCGAGATCACGCGGATCTCGCGGTCACGGATCTCTCCGTTCATCTGCGTTTGATTTCTGACTGCCATATTCCTCTCAAACCGAAAAAAATTAAGGGTCGCGCAAAAGCGCGACCCCGATCATGCTTCATATGCCCGCGCGGATACCCGCAAAGGCCCGAATGCTATCGACCCGTAGAGCTCACTCGCCTGACGGAGAGAAGGTTCGCTTCTGCTTTGACGGTATAAGAATATCATCTTCCATGACGTTTGTCAACCGATTTTCGTCCTTTTTTGAAAATTTTGCGGGGAAGACTGCTTTTTTGCGGCAATGCGGAAATGGCCTGCGCGATCCTCCCCCATTCCGTTGACTTCCCCCGCGCTTTATGATATACTGACGGCACAACCGATCGGGAGGCACACATGAAATACATACAAGATATTCTGAAAAAGATCATCGACGGATTCCTCGCCGGCATGCTGATCAGCATCGGCGGGGCGGTCTTCCTCGCCTGCTACACGGAGCAGAAGTACGTCGGCGCGCTGCTCTTCTGCGTCGCCCTGCTGTGCATCTGCATCAAGGGATACTCCCTGTACACGGGCAAGATCGGATACCTCCCCTCCAAACACGACAAGGAGTCCATCTCCGTTCTTCTTCTGGGACTGCTCGGGAACCTTGCCGGCACGGTTGCGTTCGGATATCTCATCGCCTACGTCTTCCCGCAGCTCAAGGAGACCGCGCTGACGCTGTGCAACGGAAAGCTCGACCAGGGCCTCTTTATGGGCTTTCTGCGGGCGGTGATGTGCGGCATCCTCGTCTATCTCGCAGTGGACATCTACCGCGCGGATAAAAGCGTGCTCGGCATCGTGTTCTGCATTCCCGCCTTCATTTTAAGCGGCTATGAGCACTCGATCGCAGACATGTTCTACTTTGCGACCTCCGGGATCGTAAGCCTCAAGGCCTTCGGGTACCTGTGGATGATCATTCTCGGGAACTCCGTCGGCGCGCTGATCATTCCCCTCTTGCTCCTCGTAAGAGACCTCCCCGCAAAGAAGTCCCCGCGGGAGGACCCGTCGGCGCAGTAAGGGGTGCCCCCACGTCATTCCGACGACCGCGCCCCCACGTCATTCCGACGACCGCCTCCCCACGTCATTCCGACGACCGCGCCCCCCACGTCATTCGACGACCGAAGGGAGGAGGAATCTGAGGTAGAGATTCCTCGGCTTCGCTACGCTCCGCTCGGAATGACGTATTAAAAAATGTGGGCGGAATGATGTTCTTTTTACGTCAC
>CANPZH010000131.1 GCA_947589335.1 uncultured Clostridia bacterium
TCGCGAGCATGACGTAATTCGTCCATGACCCCTGCGAGAGCCCCATCGACTGCCACAGATCGGAAAAGATCTTTCCGAGATCGAGAGCAAGTAGGTTCTGCATATCGGTCCCCGCTTATCCGACGACGGCGAGCACGGCGTCCGATTCGACGTTCGTCCCCTTCGTGACCCGGTAGGAGACCGTGCCGTCGCAGGGAGCCGTGATGTCGTTGTCCATCTTCATCGCCTCGAGGACGAGGATGGGCTGGTCCTTTCTGACCGCAGCGCCGTTCTCGCAGAGCAAGTTCTTGATGAGCCCCGGGAAGGGCGCGAGCACCTTGGCGCCGCTCTCCTTCGCAGCGGAGGGAGCCGCCGGGACGGGAGCTGCGGGAGCCGCCGGAGCTACGGGCGCGGAGGGAGCCGGGGCCGCCGAGGCCGCGCCGACTTCTTCCACTTCCACTTCGTATCTCTTTCCGTCCACCGTGATGATAAAATTCCGCATCTTTCCTTCTCCTTATAATCTCTTGATCCGTCTGACGACAAAGTCGCCCTTGCCGTCGCTGTTTGCCAAGCAAACGGCGACCGCCGCCGCGATGACCGCCACGACCTCGGCGGGGAGCTGCTCATCCGCAGAGACCTGCGGCATGAGGGGCCTCGGCGCCGCGCTCGCATTCGGTTTTGCGGGCTCCGTCTTTTTACGGGCGTTCACCCGCGTCATGATCCCCCCGAGCGCCACGAAGATGAGGATGATCAGAACGATCCCGATGACGACGAACAGAAACCCGATGAGCGCCTTGGCCGCGCCCTCGCCGAGATCGGTCTTGAACCATCCGTCCAACAAATTCAAAGCCATCGTTTCACCTCGCCAGCATCTGCAGCGATGCGATCAGGTACTGTTTGATGAGACGGGGCTCGATCACGTTGTCGAGATACCCGCCCTGCGCCGCGTTCACGGGATCGGCAAATTCCGCTTCGTACCGCGCAAGCCGCTCCGCCGCGTCCTCTCCCGCTGGGCAGAGGATCTCCGCCCCCTTCCCGCTCTCGAAGAGCGCGATCTTCGACGTCGCGAGCGCGTATGTGTAGTCGAACCCCGCGGATTTCGCCGCAAAGAGGGAGTAGCCGAGCCCGGCCGCACTGCCCGTGACGACGGCGACCTTCGCCTCGACCGCGTCCAAAGCGGTGAGATACTCCGCAATCTCCTTCAGAATACAGCTGTCGTTCACGGCGAGGCTCTCCTCTACGCCCGCGCAGTCCACGAACGTGACGAAGGGAAGACCGCAGCTGCCCGCAAGATCTGCAAACCGCCTGATCTTGGCGAGATTTCCGGGATCGAGCTTCACGCCGTCGAATACCGCCGCCGCAACCGCGATCCCGCCGATCCGTCCCAGGACCGTCTTCACCTCGGGCGAGGAGTTCGCGCCGAGTTCGATGGGATCTTCGATGAGGGAATACACTGCCGCCGCGTCCGTCTTTTCGTTGAGCGCGGGGAGGGTCGTGTTGAGCTCGGCGTCGCGGATGGGCTCGCCGAAGAGTTCGGTCAGTTCACGCAGATATGCGGAGACCTCTTCGAGATCTTTGACCTCGACCGCGGGCAGCCCCGCATGACGGAGCGCGGCATATCCGCCGACCTCCTCCTTTTTGAGGTTCTTCCCCGCCTTGGCGGAGAGCACGAGCGGGCTCGAGACCGCAAGCGCCCCCTCCTTTAAGAAAAACACGACGTCCGCCATGGCCGCGATCGCCGCCGCCGCGCCGTACGTCTCCCCGGCGATGACCGCATATTGCGGCACCTCGCTCTTGAGCCGCGCCGCCTTCGCGAGCAGCCCGGCGACGCCCTCGAGGACGTCTACGCCCTCGCCGAGCTTCACGCCCTGCGAGCGCAGCAGCCAAACGACCGGCGTCATATTCTTTTCGGCGGCGTCCAAGGTCTTTCCGATCTTGTCGCAGTTTCCCTTGGAGAGCCCGCCGAAGTCGCTCTCGAAATTTTGCGCGATCAAATAAAAAGGGTAGCCCCCGACCGTTGCGAACCCGGTGACGACGCCCTCTCCCTCCGGCTCTTCGCCGTATACGCGCTTTCCCGAAAAGCTGAACGCGGACAGCTCGACGAAGCTGTCTTCGTCGCAGAGTTCGAAGATCTTCTCGCGGATCTTCCCGCCCGCCGCCCTCAGGGCCGCTTTCCGTGCCTTCAACAACTCGATTTGATCCATGTAAACCCCTTTCCAGCGTCAAAACTCCGATTTTTACCGAATATCATTTTATCGCGCTTCCGCGGGAATGTCAAGGGCTGCAGAACACTTTTTCCGAGAAAAAACCGCGGCCACGGCGGACTGCGGTCTTACTTCCCGTCTTTCTTTTTCCCGACGCCCTTCGAGACGATCGAGCCGTCCGGGTCGACGACTTCGATGCGGAACTCCCCCTTCTCCGTCTTGTGTTCGACGCGCGTCTCGCGGTGGAACTTTTTCTCGAACCAGCCGAGGATCGCGTCCGACTTCCTGTAGAGCACGACGAAGAGCGCGGCGATGAGCACAAAGAGGATCACCCAGATGAGGATCCCCCACCAGGTGTTGAAGGGAATGAGCGTGACCGAATAGCTCGTCGTGAAGATCGCGATCACGCGGGAGACGACGATCACCCCGAGGAAGAGCCAGACGGACATGCTCGACAGCCCCGCGACGAAGCATAAGACGTCGTCGGGGAAGACGGGCAAAAGGAACATCGCCGAAAGGAGGAGCTTATCCTTCCCCTTGACCTTTTTCAGCCATTTTTCGAGGGTCTCCTTCCCGATGAGCCATGCGACGACGCGATAGCCCGCATACCGCCCGATGAAGAAGGCGCAGAGAGAGCCGATCACGATCCCGAGCAAGCTGAGAAGGCTCCCCTTCCATGCGCCGAACAGCGCCGCTCCCGCGACGACGGTCACCGTGCTCGGAATGGGCAGGATCACCACCTGCAGGAACTGGAGCAGGACGAAGAGCACGCTCATGAAGACGCCCGCCCGCTCGAGATATTCCTCGAGGCTCTTCTCGTCCCGCGCGATCTCGAGGAAGCCCGTACGGATCAAGATATAGAAGACGACCGCCGCGAACACCAGCAGCACATAGGCGACGATGCAGGACTTATAGAAGACCTCCTTGTGCAGGCAGTAAAAGACGATGTCCGCCGCAGCCAGGGCGGCGTTCAGCACGGATCCGCCCGAAAGCGCCGTCCAATACAGCCACTCCCGCCATTCGCCGCGGAAGTTCCGGAGACAGAGCACAAGAAAAACTTGCAGCGCCGCCGCAAGCAAGATCCCGATGATATGGATTGTCCGTGCCTTCGTTGTCATGTAAAGTCCGTAACTATTATATGCAATCCGCGCGGGATTTATCGGTCCTCTTTGCGGAATGACTCGATCGCCTTGCGCGCCAGCTCGTCACAGCGGTTGTTGAGCTCGTTCTCCGCATGCCCCTTCACCTTGTGGAACACGACCTCATGCTCCCTCGTGAGGGCGAGCAGCCGCTTCCAGAGATCGTCGTTGAGCACGGGCTTTTTGTCCGCCTTCCGCCAGCCGGACTTCTCCCAGCCGTACACCCAGCCCTCGGAAAAGCCGTTGACCGTATAGGCGGAGTCGCTGAACACGTCGACATGGCAGGGATATTTGAGCCGTTCAAGCCCCTCGATGACCGCGAGCAGCTCCATGCGGTTGTTGGTCGTCGCCGCCTCGCCGCCGGAAAATTCCCGCCGGTGCTCGCCGAAGAGCAGAATTGCGCCCCAACCGCCCGCACCGGGATTCCCCGAGCAGGCGCCGTCGGTATAGAGCGTGACTTGTTTCAGTTCGGACATTC
>CANPZH010000132.1 GCA_947589335.1 uncultured Clostridia bacterium
CCTAACCCCTCGCAAATTTCTTTGCCCTCAGTATGCCCCGCAGGGAGTTCTGAATAAAGAAATTTGCGAAACTTATTTGCGAAATTTATCCCCCTGAATCTATCCATTGATCCATCTGTCCTTCATCTTGACGAGCTCCTTCGTGAGACGTCCGCACTCGCCGGGGGAGGCCCCCTTGAGTTTCTCCTCGAGCAGGCGGATATATTCGAGTTGCCGGCAGCGATCCATAGACACAGTTTCCGGAAAAGGTAGGTCCTTTATGCTCATTTCCCTTGAAAACGTGACCTTCGGGTATCGCGGCGTTCCCAATGTGGAGAACGTCTCTTTCGGCATTGCCGAAAACGAGCGCGTAGGGATCCTCGGCGGCAACGGAGAGGGCAAGACCACCCTCCTGAAGCTGATGCTCGGGCAGCTCTCGCCCGATGAAGGGAACGTCTTCCGCAAGAACGGGCTCCGTCTCGGCTATCTTCCGCAGAACGGCGGATTCGAGTCCGACTCCACCGTCTACGGCGCCATGCAGGAGGTATTTGCCGAGGACGAACGTCTCCTCTCCCGTCTCAGGACGGCGGAGGAAAAGCTCGCCACGGCTTCCTCCCGTGAGATCGCGGCGCTCTCCTCCGAGATCGAGAGCCTGATGAAGCGCATCGCCGCAAGGGACAGCTATCACACCGACGTGCGGATCAAGACCGTCCTCGGCGGCATGGGGTTCGAGGGGGTGCACGAAAGAGCCGTCTCTACCCTCTCGGGCGGAGAAAAGACGAGGCTCAAGCTCTGCCGTCTCCTCCTCGAGGAGCCCGAGCTGCTCATCCTCGACGAGCCGACCAACCACCTCGACATCAAGACGCTCTTCTGGCTGGAGGACTATCTCTCCGCGCAGAAGGGCGCGCTGCTCATCGTCTCGCACGACCGATATTTCCTCGACCGCCTCACCTCCCGCACGCTGGAGCTCGAGCGCGGACGGGTGACCTCTTACAAGGGAAACTATTCGAAGTATCTCGTTCTGAAAGAGGAACGCCGCAAGGAGGAGCTCCGCGCCTACGAAAAACAGCAGGAGGAGATCGCGCGGCTCAAGGATTATGTAGATAAAAACCTCGTGCGCGCCACGACCGCGTCGAGCGCCCTCTCGCGCGTCAACCGGCTGGAGCGCATGGAGATCCTCGAAAAGCCCGCGCCCCCGCCCGAGCCTCCGCGCTTCCGGTTCACCTACCGGGAAAGGCCGTCTGAGACCGTCGTCTCCGCAGAGCGGTTCGACCTCCGCGCGGGCGACAAGTTCCTCCTGAAAGACGCATCCTTCACCCTGATGCGCGGCGAAAAGTGCGCGCTCACGGGCGACAACGGCACGGGCAAGACCACCCTTCTCAAATTTCTGCTGAGCGAGCGCGCGGGCGTCCGCCACGGACGCTTTGTGAAGATCGCCTACTACGACCAGGAGAACGCCGATCTCGACCCCGAAGAGCGGTCGCTCGACGCCTTCTGGGGGAAAAATTCCTTCCTCACGCAGACGGAGGCAAGGAAGATCCTCGCGGGAGCCGGGCTCGGCGCGGAGGACGTCGGCAAGCAGGTAAAGGAGCTCTCGGGCGGACAGCGGGCAAAGCTCGAACTCTCCCTCCTCGAGGCAAAGCAGGGCAACGTCCTCTTTCTCGACGAGCCGACCAACCACCTCGATCTCCCCGCCCGCGAGGCGCTCGAGGCAGCTCTCAGAGAATTCGACGGCACCATCCTCTTCGTTTCGCACGACAGGCGGTTCATCGAGGCAGTCGCCAACCGGATCGCCCTCATCGAGGACGGCAAGCTCAGCGTGTTCCGCGGCAGCTACCCCGATTTCCTGGAGGCGCGCAAAAACGACAAACCGGAGCGGCCGCCCGAAAAGGCGTCGCAGCAGCAGACGGGCTCCTACCGCTCCAAGGAAGAGCGGGCGCGGGAGGCGCGCACGAAGGCGCGCGTCAAGGAGATCGAAGCCCGCCTCGAAGCGCTCGAGGCGCGGGAGGCGGAATTGAACGGATCCCTCGCCGCATCCGCCGCAGACTATCTCCGCGTGCGGCAGATCACCGAAGAGCTGGAAAAGGTCCGCGCGGAATCGGAATCTCTCTATGAAGAATACGAAAAACTGATCTGAATCCGCTTATTATGTCACACATAGTACTATGCACCCGATGATTATGTCACGCATAGTATTCAAAAACCGCCCGTTTGGGCGGTTTTTTGTGCATTTTTTCGGAAGGAAGGTTATTTGCGCGCGACGCCCATCTCCCGCGCCGCCTGCGCAACGGCGGCAGCTACCCCATCGTGGGCGCGCCGGTCGTATGCGTAGGGCAGGATATAGTCGGGGCAGAGCTCCTCTTCCCGCACGCATGCGGCGATCGCACGGGAGGCGGCGTACATCATCTCGAAGTTGATCGTCTTCGCCCGCACGTCGAGCGCGCCGCGGAAGAGCCCGGGGAAGACGAGGACGTTGTTGATCTGGTTGGGCTTCTCGGAAGAGCCCGTGCCGACGACCGCCGCACCCGCCCCAAGCGCAGCCTCGCGGGGGATCTCGGGGGTCGGATTGGCGCAGGCAAACACGATGGCGTCCCTGTTCATCGAACGCACCATCTCCTGCGTCACGCAGTCGGGGCCGGAAACGCCGATGAACACGTCGGCGCCCTTCATCGCATCCGAAAGCGATCCCTTCCGCCTCTCGCGGTTGGTGAGGAGGGCGATCTCCGCCTTGGCGTCCGTGAGCGGCCTGTCGCCCGTGCAGAGGATGCCCTGCCGGTCGCAAAGGATGATGTCCCCCACCTTCATCTTCAGCAGGAATTTGGCGATGGCGATGCCCGCCGCGCCTGCTCCGTTGATGACGGCGCGGACGTCTTCGATCCGCTTGCCCACGAGCTTCAGCGCATTGATTAGCGCCGCCGCCGTCACGATCGCCGTGCCGTGCTGGTCGTCGTGGAAGACGGGGATGTCGAGGTCGCGGATGAGCCGCTGTTCGATCTCGAAACAGCGGGGAGCGGCGATGTCTTCGAGGTTGATCCCGCCGAAGGAGCCCGCCAGAAGTTCGATCGTGCGGATGATCTCCTCGGAGTCCTTGGAGCGGATACACAGCGGAATGGCGTCTACCCCGCCGAACGCCTTGAAGAGGGCGCATTTGCCCTCCATGACGGGCATGCCCGCCTCGGGACCGATGTCCCCCAGTCCCAAAACCGCCGTGCCGTCGGTGATGACGGGCACCGTATTCCAACGGCGGGTGAGCTCGAAGCTCTGCTCGGGATCGCGCTGTATGGCGAGGCAGGGCTCCGCGACGCCCGGGGTGTAGGCAAGGGACAGCTTCTCGCGGGTATCGACCTCCACGCGGGGAACGACTTCGATCTTCCCCCGCCAAACGGCGTGTTGTTTCAGGGATTCTTCTCTGTAATTCATATCTTCTCCTCTCTCGTTTCCGCTCTATTATATCCGAACGCCGCAGATCCGTCAAGCGAATTCATCCGAAGTATTCGTCGGCGCGCAGGATATCGAGGCAGAGGCTGACCTGCAGATACCTCAGATCCTTGGCAAAGAGGATTCCCTCGGCGAGCTCCGCCGCCCGCCGTTCCGCCTCCGCGAGCCTGGCGTTCCAGAGCGCGAACAGTTCGGCGGTATTGGCGAGGCGGAGCCCCTTCAGCGACTTGGAGACTCCCCGCACCGCCGCCCGCGCCTCCTCCTGCGAGAGATCGGCACGCTCCAGCCCGTTCGCCGTGTCGTAGAGGATCCGCGCGCAGGTCTCGGCGGTCTCGCAGTCCGAGAGCACTGCCCGCCCGAACGCCGCCGCCTCCCCGC
>CANPZH010000133.1 GCA_947589335.1 uncultured Clostridia bacterium
GAGCCTGCTCATCGGCGCGTGCATGGAGGAGCTCGGGTTCGAGAATTTCCCCGCCGTCTCGAAGCTGCCGGCAGACATCACCCGCGCGATCCGTTTCCGCACGGAGGCACAGCTGACGGCGTTTATCCGCTCGGTGCAGAGCTGCTCGCCTGTCGATTCCTTCGTCTGTCCCGAGGCGTGGGACATGCCGGGGTACGACTGCAAGGTCATCATGGCGGCAGGGACGTTCGTCGGCGGAGCGACCTCGGAGCTGAGTGCGGACGCGCCCATCCGCGAGCCCTACACCGCCTATTTCCAGGGCGGGCTCACCTACGAGCATTGCAAGATCGCCTGCCGTGAGATCCTGCGCAAGCTGTCGCAGGAGAAATAAACGGCGTTTGAAAACTCCCGCAGGAGTTTATATAATCATTGAGAACATCATCAGGAGGGACTATGGAACCCATTCTCGAATGCCGCAGGCTCTTAAAGACGTACGGCAATACTCCCGCGCTGACCGACGTCGATCTCAGGATCGAGGCGGGCGGGGTCGTGGGGCTGTTGGGACCGAACGGGAGCGGCAAGACGACGCTCATCAAGCTCGCGATGGGCATGCTGCAGCCGACCGCGGGCGAGATCCTCATCGACGGCAAAAAGCCCTGCCCCGCGACGAAGGCGGTCACCGCCTTTTTGCCCGACGCGAACTATCTGTGCTACTGGATGCGCGTGGGACAGCAGGTCGCCTATTGCCGCGATTTCTTCGCCGACTTCCGCGCTGACCGCGCCGAAGCGATGCTTTCCCGCCTCGGCATCGACTTAAAGCAGAAGATCAAGACCCTTTCGAAGGGCAACAAGGAGAAGCTCGGGCTCATCCTCACGATGGCGCGGGACGCGAAGCTCTACATCCTCGACGAGCCCATCGCGGGCGTCGATCCCGCCGCGCGGGACTTCATCCTCGACGTCATCATGCAGAACCGCCCCGAGGGATCGACGATCTTCCTCTGCACCCATCTGATCGCCGACATCGAACCCATTCTGACGCATGCGGTCTTCCTCGATCATGGGAAGGTCGTCCTCGACGAGGACGTCGCGCCCCTCAAAGAGAGAGAGGGGAAGAGCCTCGACGAGCTCTTCCGGGAGGTATTCAAATGGTAGGGAAACTCATCAAGCACGAACTCCGTGCACTCTTCCGCATCATTCTGTATGTCGGGATCGGGGCGATCGCCGTCGCGCTCGTCGGACGGATCCTCTGCGCCGCAGACCAAGGTCCCGTCGGGATGGTGTTCAGCACCCTCGCCATCTATGCTGCGCTGGTCGCGAGCCTCATGGCGTTCGTTACGAGCGTGGCGCAGTTCTCCCGCTCCTTCTTCACGGGGGAAGGATACATGACCTTTTCCCTCCCCGCGACGCCCACGCAGCTCATTCTCTCCAAACTGATCTCCGCGCTCATCGCGACCTTCTACGGCGCGGCGGTGGCGGTGATCGCCGTCTTGATCTACATCTCGGGGTTCGGCTCCGAGGTGTGGGAGGGGCTCGGGGAGTCGCTGCACGAATTTGCGGCGGTCATCGGCGGATTTTTGTCCTCCGACCCTCTGCTCATCCTCGAGTATCTCCTCCTGATCCTTGCGTCGCTCCCGATGGCGCTGCTCTTTTTCTACCTGCTCATCAGCGTCGGACAGCTCTTCACGGGAGGCAGGAAGGTGATCCCGTTCGTGCTCACCGTGGTATCGCTGATCGCCCTCTCCGTGATCGACGTGTACCTCTTCGACCCGCTCTGGCAGATCACGACCGAGACCAGCCTGCATCTGACGAACTGGCTGCAGATCGCGCTCTACCTCTTGGCGGACTTCGGCATGTTCTTTGTGATCCGCTATATTCTGACGCACAAGGTCAACCTGATCGTCTGAAAACCCGCGATACTAAGCCGCAGCCGCCCCGCAAAAATTGCGGGACGGCTGCGGCTTTTCTATTGAAATCGCATCGGAGATCTTACGGGCGGGCTATTGCACCTTCTGATAGCCCTTTTTCGGCTTCGTGCGGAAGAGGTCGATCTTGCCGCCGAACTTGACGAAGACGACGAAGAGGGCGATGGCGACGACGGTGACGCAGATGACGATGATCGCCCACGCGTCGAGCATCTCCGCCTTGACGCGCGACCAGAGTTCGTTGATGCGCTCGCTCGCGTCCTCGCGGTAATAGTCCATCACGGCGCAGCGCGCGATCACCTCCTCGGGCGGGAACTGGGCGAAGAGCTGGCGGCTCGTCCGCTGCTCCTCCTCCGCGTAGATCCCCGCCTCGGAGCCGAAAAAGTAGCTGAGGTCATAGTATTCGCCCTCATCCTCGCCGACGCCGTACAGCCAGTCGGTGTAGTCGAGCATCTCCATGTCCTCGCCCGCGATCACCGACGTATAGCCGATGTAATAGCTGTTGCGCTTGGCGCTCCGCGGCATGGACATGTAGTTGACGAACGCCTGCGCCGCCTTCTTGACGCCGCGCTCCGTGACGCCGTTCGTCATCACCCAGCCGTCGAACCAGAGGTTAGAGCCCGCCTCGGGGACGTAATAATCGAGGAAGACCTGCGATCCTTCCTTGACCTCGCCCGTCTTTTCGTCGACTTCGCCCGCCTCGCCCTCGTCGAGGGCATAGACGGCGTCGCCGCTCCACGCATAGTTGAGCCAGATCTTCCCGCTGACCATGTCCGCCTTGCCCGTGTCCGTCTCGAAGCTGTAGATGTTCCTCTTGATGTCCATGAGCTTGGGTTCGACCCGTGCGATCGTCTCCTCGTCCGTGGCGTTGAAGTAGGCGGTGAGCTTTTCGATATAGTCGCCCGCGCCGCGGTCGAGCGCGAGGAGCTCCTCCTCGAAGGCGACCCCGAGCGCCGCGAAGTAGGTGTCGCGGACGTTGTCCTTTGCCGTGATCTTGTTCCGGTATTTCTCGCTGACGAAGGTCTGCCAGCCGAGCTCCTCGAGGTCCCCGATGTTGACATATTCGGGGTTGTACACGAAGCCCGTCGTGCCCCACATGTAGCCCGCGGCGTACTCGCTCCACTTCGGGGAGCCCTCGGGGGTGTTCAGGCCCGCGTTCGTCTCGAATTTCTCCTGGATATAGGGGGAGACGTTGCGGATATAGTAGTTGAGGGGATCGGACCTGTCGAAGAAGCTCTCGTCGTACTTTTCGAGGTAGGGCGTGCCGTCCTCCTTCGTCTCGTTGGCGAGCTTCATGATCATGTAGTCGGAGGGGCAGATGAGGTCGTACTCGTTGCCGAGCTTGAGCTCGTTGTACATGTCCTCGTTGGTGCCGAAGGTGGAGTAGACGACCTTGACCCGTTCCCCGTAGGTCTCGAAGTACCACGTTTCGAAGTCCTCGAGGATGGAGGGCGCCGCGATGTCGTCCGCGTCCGCGCCGTCCTCGAGCGCGAGGTCATAGACGTAGGAGCCCTCGCCGCCGTCGTCGATGTACTCTTCCCAATTATACACTCTCAGCGTGACGGCGGGTTCGCTGCCGCAGCCGCTCAGAAGGGAGAGGACGGGCAGGAGCATCAGCGCGGAGAGCAGGACGGAAACGAATCTCTTTTTCATTTGTTCCCTCCCTTTCTCCTGCCGGCAAGATTGGAGATCACGACGAACAGCACGATGATGAGGAAGATGATCGTCGTCAGCGCCCAGAAGGAGGAGAGCGTCGCAGCCGTGTGGGCGTTGCCCTTGGTCGTCGCGTTGTAGACGTAGGTCGAGATGGTCTCGAATCCCGTGGGGCGGGTGTACATCGTCACGATATAGTCGTCGAGGGAGAGGGTG
>CANPZH010000134.1 GCA_947589335.1 uncultured Clostridia bacterium
GTTAAGCTCTATGAAATTATATAAATATTATACTCGGAACCTCCGCAAAAGTCAAGCAAATTTCAAAGCAACGGAGTTGCATATTGTTTTCTTTGACGCATAATTTCTCCGCTAAATTCCTGTTTATCGTTTTCAATATATCACAGCGGCACAGAGAAAATCAAGTGAAAGAGTATCTAATGGCATTTGGTGCCGGTGATACTTCGCGGCTGCGCCGCTCGTGCCGACCTTAGACTACAATAGAAGCCTCGGTCGGGGCGGGGTCTTCGACCCCGTAGTACGGCACCAAAAAAGGCAACCTTTTCGGGGTTGCCTTTTTTGGTGCCGGTGATCGGGGTCGAACCGATACGGTATCACTACCACAGGATTTTGAGTCCAGCGCGTCTGCCAATTCCACCACACCGGCGTTTCAAACAAGTTGATTATATAATAATCGCACGGAAAAAGCAAGCGATTTCCCCGAATATCTTGCAAAATTTCGGCGGGCATGGTACAATGTTCCCATGGATAAATTTGTTCTCATTGACGGCAACAGCCTTCTCAACCGCGCATTTTACGCGATGAGCGTCTTCACGACCAAAGACGGACTTCCGACGAACGGCATCTTCGGGTTCTTGAAACTTCTCTTCAAGATCATCCATGACGAGAAACCCGATCTTCTCACCGTCGCATTCGATCTGCATGCGCCCACCTTCCGCCATAAGATGTATCCCGACTATAAGGGCACCCGCAAGCCGATGCCGGAGGAGCTCGTCGTGCAGGTCCCCGTGCTCAAAGACCTGCTCCGCGCGATGGGGATCTCTATCGTCGAAAAGGAAGGCTTTGAGGCGGACGATCTGATCGGCACCCTCTCCTGCGCCTTTGAGGACACGGAGGTCCTGATCTTTACGGGCGACAGGGATTCCTATCAGCTCGTCGGCGATCACGTCAGCGTGTGCTTCACCAAGCGCGGCGTCAGCGTGACGGACCGCATCGAAAAGGCCAACTTTTTCAAAAAGACGGAACTTCGCTATCCCTCCCAGATCATCGAAGAGAAGGCACTCATGGGCGACTCCTCGGACAATATCCCGGGCGTGCGCGGGATCGGCCCGAAGAGCGCGCGCGATCTGCTCGCCAAGTACGAGACGCTCGACGGCGTTTATGCTCATCTCGGCGAGCTCTCCCCCGCTCTCCGCGGCAAGTTGACCGAGGAGCGGGAGACGGCCTACCTCTCCCGCACGCTCGCGACGATCGACAGGGAGGTCCCCCTCTCCCTTGCGCGGGAGGACTGCCGCTTGAAGACGCCCTTCCCCGCAGCGGCAAAGAATTTCTTTGCAAAGCTCGAGTTCCGCTCTCTGATGGATGAGAGCTATTTCGCCGAAGAGACGGCCGCGGGCGGGAGCGAACAGATTCCCCTCTCCTCCGATCCCGCAGACTTTCTCAAAGAACTTGCCGCGGCGGACTGCGTCTCCTGCGCCATCGAGGCGGACGGGATCCACTTCTGCGTCTCGGAAAAGGAATATCTCTTCCCCGTCAGGGAGAGCCTGCTTGACGCCGGATTTTTTCTCGACGAACTGCGTCCCCTCCTCTCGGAGGTCTTCTGCGGGAAACGCCCCGTCTGCGTCGTCGACGTCAAGGCGGTCGCGCACAAGCTCGACGAGTTCGGGATCGGAATGACGTGCCCCGCGGAGGACGTCTCCCTGCTGCGGTATCTCAGCGATTCCAACCGCCGTGCCTCGAGCGCGAAGGGATTTACGCAGGATTACGCCCTTCCCGAGACCCACTGCGCCTATGCGGTGAAAAAGGCATATTCCGAGGCCGCGCAAAAGACCGCGGGCACGGAGGAGGAGAAGCTCTACCGCGAACTCGAACTGCCGCTTGCAAGCGTCCTTTTCGACATGGAGCGGACGGGCGTGCGCGTTGACGAGAGCAAGTTCCCCGAGTTTTCCGAAAAGTACAACGCCGAGATCAGGGAGCTCTCGGAGCGGATCTATGCCCTCGCCGGCGTGGACGGGTTCAACCTCAATTCCCCCTTCCAGCTCTCCGAAGTCCTCTTTGAGAAGCTCGGATACAGTCCCAAGGGATTCAAGAAGAATTCGCGGGGAGGATATTCGACGAGCGCGGAGGTGCTCGAAAAACTCGCGGAGGACCATGAGATCGCACGGCTGATCCTGCGCTACCGCGAGGTGCAGAAGCTGCAATCCACCTATATCGACGGGATTCGTCCCCTTGTCGTCAACGGGATCGTCCACACGACCTATAACCAGACCATGACGACGACGGGCAGGCTTTCGAGCGCCAACCCCAATCTGCAGAACATCCCCGTCCGCCGCGAGGAAGGCAGAGAGCTGAGGAAGCTCTTCATCCCCCGCGAAGGGAATGTCCTCATCGACGCGGACTATTCCCAGATCGAGCTCCGTCTGCTCGCCCATTTTTCGGGCTGTAAGCCCCTGCAGCAGGCATATAACGAGGGCAAGGACATCCATGCGACGACGGCGGCGCAGGTCTTCGGCGTACCGCTCGGGGATGTGACCCCGCTGATGCGCCGCAGGGCAAAGGCGGTCAACTTCGGCATCATCTACGGCATGAGCGCCTTCGGGCTCGCAAAGGACGTGAACTGCTCCACGGCGGAGGCGCAGAACTATATCGACCGCTACTTCGCGACCTATACGGACGTCAAGGAATATATGGACGAAAACGTCCGCTTTGCCAAGGAGCACGGCTATGTGACGACCATTCTCGGCAGGAAGCGGCACATTCCCGAGCTGATGTCCGCAAGCTACAATATCCGTTCCTTCGGCGAGCGCGCCGCGATGAACATGCCCCTTCAGGGCAGTTCCGCAGACATCATCAAGCTGGCGATGCTCGGCGTTTCCCGCCGTCTCAGGGCGGAGGGCATGCGCGCGAAACTGGTGCTGCAGGTCCACGACGAGCTCGTCCTCGACGCCCCTCTCGGCGAAAAGGAGCGCGCGGCGGAGATCCTGCGCACCGAGATGGAAAACGCGGTCACGCTCAAGGTGCCGCTGACGGTAGATCTCTCCTTCGGAGCAAACTGGTATGACGCAAAGTAAAAAGATCGCGGTCACGGGCGGGATCGGAAGCGGAAAGAGCACCGTGCTCGCCCTTTTGCGGGATCTTCGCTATCCCGTCTTTTCCTGCGACGAAATTTACAGAGAACTCTGCTCGGAGCCGCAGATGCTCGCCCTGCTCGAAGGGCGTTTCCCCGGGTGCGTGAAGGAGGGACGGCTCGACCGCAAGGTGCTCTCCGCGATGACGTTCGGCGACGCGGCCGCGCTCAACGCCCTCAACGCCCTCACCCATCCGCGGATCATGGAGCGGCTGCTTGCAAAGATGGAGCCCTATTCCCTCTCCTTCGCGGAGGTTCCCCTCCTCTTCGAGGGCGGCTATGAGGGCATGTTCGACGGCGTGATCGCCGTCCTGCGGGACAAGGACGCGCGCGTCTCCTCCGTGGCGGCGCGGGACGGGCTCTCCGAAGAGGAGATCCTGCTCCGCATGGCGCGGCAGTATGACTATACGCGTCTGCCCCCCGGGTGCGGCGTGCTCTATAACAACGGCGACGAAGCCGCGCTGCGGGAATCGCTTCGGAGTCTCCTCAAACGGTACTGCCCCTGACCGATCCCGCATCTGAAGATAAGATCTTATCCACCGGGTCTTTCCCTCGGTGGTTTTTTTATAGGTTTTTTAATAAAAAAACGGCGGCTTCTGCCGCCGCGTTCTGCACATACAATAAGCTATTCTATGTA
>CANPZH010000135.1 GCA_947589335.1 uncultured Clostridia bacterium
AGGAGGAATCTGAGGCCGAGATTCCTCGCGGACGATCAATGCGCACTCCGTATAGGTCCTTTCGGCTCGGAATGACGTATTAAAAGCGCGGGGCAGAATGACGTATTCCCTCCATCTTGGCGCCCCTCGAGGGGGGAGAGGCGCCATTCTGCTCAACAGTGCGGTGCACTGTGAGCGGCGCCGCGACGGGAGCGGCGGCAACCGCGACGGGCTTTGCGGTGGCCCCTGCCGCCGCAAAGAGCTGTCGCGGAGCGACTGAGGGGGTGTCGTCCTTGGTGTAACACCCCTTTCGGCTCACTACGTTCGCCACTTTCCCCTCAAGGGGACAGCGAGGAGCCTCCTCCACGTCATTCCGACGACCGAAGGGAGGAGAAATCTGAGGCAGAGATTCCTCGCGGACAATCAATTCGCACTCCGTATGTACCTTTTCGGCTCGGAATGACGTATTGGGGAGTAGGGCAGAATGACGTATTAGGAATGCTTCTGCTCTTCTCAAAATTACTGCGCGGAGCAGGGTTCCCCTGCGGCAGCGCACACAATTTGCCGCATACCTGCGGCTTCGTGTCTGCGCAAGGCAGACCGTGGGCGGGCGACGGGGCTGCATGAAATCGAATTTCCCAACCCCTCGCAAATTTCTTTTCGAAGCAAGCAAGGCGGGCCGCTACGCGGCAAGCCGTGCGCGCGAGCAAAGAAATTTGCGAAACTTATTTGTGAATCTAAAAGAAATAGTCCTGCCCGTGCGGGCAGGACTATCCCATTGGAGAGTGTTTGAAACGCTTGGGCTGCGAAGCTTTGCGCGGCCCAAACGCGCTTCTATCCAAATGATACCTTGCGGGAGGCGGCTTTGCAACCTATTTTTTGCGAATTTGGCTCTATCCGTCGAAATTCGCGCAGTAGAGCGCAAAAAATCCACTCTACTGTGAGTAGAACCATTGACATTCCCACGGAATATGGTATAATAATGAGTATGGAAGATCAGGATCGTTTGGCAACCGTGATCGGGCGGAATATCACGCGTCTGAGGAAGATGGCGAATATGACGCAGCTCGAGCTTGCCGAAAAACTCAATTATTCGGATAAATCCGTCTCCAAATGGGAGCAGGGCAACGGCGTTCCCGACGTGCGCATCCTCATCCGTCTTGCGGATCTCTTCGGGGTCACCGTCGACGATCTGGTGCACGAGCACGTCAATGGCGACGTCGTCCCCAAAAATACCCGCAGGCTCAGCCGCATGATCACGCTGGTCTGCTCGTCCGGGCTGTGCTGGCTGGTCGCGGTCGTCTGCTTCGTCCTCATGGCGCTGTTCAGGCAAGACCTCTCCTATAAATGGCTCGCTTTCGTCTTTGCGGTGCCCGCAAATGCGATCGTCGTGCTCGTCTTCAGCTGCGTCTGGCACTGGAAATGGGTGCGCGTCGTCTCCATCTCCGTGCTCATATGGACGTCGCTCGGCTGTATCTATCTGGTCGCGTTCGCCCTGCTTTCCCAATACGCCCCCGACTGGACGGGGAATCTGTGGCTCCTGTTTCTGATCGGGATCCCGCTGCAGCTGCTCGCCCTCTTCTATTTTGTCTGGCGCAAGGGCGCGCGCTCCAAGGGTTGAGCCATGCGGAACGAGGTCAAACGGTCTCATATCCGCAGACTGCTGTGGAACATTGCCGGTTGGGCCGGTGTACTCCTTGCCGCCGCCTGCATGGTAGGGCTGCTCGTCGCGGTCGTCATGCTCGCGCTGGAGAAGGGAGATTTCACCCTGCTGTTGATCCTCGCCGCCTCCTTTGCGGGAGGCGCGGTCCTGCTCGGGGCGTTCGGCTTTCTGATGCTCCGCCTCGGAGAGAGGATGGAGCGGGAGGAGCTCGACGCGCGCGAGCGCGAGGACGGCGAGGGGAGCTTTTTCATCGGAGAGGGCACGCTCGCGACGTTCGAAAAGGACGCTCTCCGCATCCACGGGGAGGGCAAGAACGAGATCACGGTGCCCTACGGGGAGATCCGTTTCTTCTCCGTCTGCGCCCGCCGTCTTCCGAAGGAGGCGGGGGACTGGTGCGTGGTGTTCGAGATCCCCGCGCGTTTCCTCGTCAAGAAGGGGAAGGCGAAGAGGGACGATCCTCCGCTGCTCGTCCAGACGGCGGCAAAGCCGCGGCTGTACGACTGTATCGCCGCGCACGGGCTGACCCTGCTCGGAGAGAAGCGGGAGGACGGCCGCCCGAAAAAGTTCGAACGGATCGCGTCATACACCCGTCCGGACGCCGCAAAGCGGAAGCGTTCGGCCCTTCTGCTCGCGTTCGGAGGGGCGCTCTTTGCCGCCGGGATCGGGCTCATGTTCAAATGGACGACGATCGGCGCCGTCGCGGGGGTCGTCGGGCTGTATATCGCCGCCCGCGCCCTCATCTCTTTCCTCAAAGCGCGGTCGGTGTTTGCGATCTACCGCGAGGGGATCTTCTACCGGGAGCCGAGCGGCGCAGACAACGCCTTCCTCAAATGGGAGGAGATCGGCGCCTTCTCCCTCTCCGGGGAGGAGAAGCGCCTGCGCGCGGAATGCCTCTATGGGGCGTATGAATTCCCGGCGTTCGAGGGCGCTTACGACTATCTCAAGGAACATTATCCGGAAAAGTGTGAAGGGCATGAGAGAGCTTAAAGTGCATGGCGTCTACCGCCATTTCAAGGGGAAACGGTACTTCGTCGAGGGCACGGCGACGGACAGCGAGACGGGGAAAACCCTCGTCCTCTACCGCCAGCTCTACGGCGAGAGGTCTCTGTGGGCGAGGCCGCTCGACATGTTCCTCTCGCCCGTCGACAGGGAAAAATATCCGTCCGCCCGCCAGGAGTACCGGTTCGAGGAAGAGGAATGAAACAGGTTTGTCCGCGCTGCGGGACGACAATCGAAGAATTCCGCCGTACGATGCTGCTCGGCTGTCCGGAGTGCTACAACGTTTTCCGCGAGGAAGTGCTGCGCACGGTGCGGCTCACGCAGGGGAAGACCCGCCATGAGGGGAAGTCTCCGGCTTCCTCCGGGGAGAAGCATGCCCTGGTCCTCGAGCAGGAGCTCCTCAAGAAGGGGATCGAGCGCGCCCTCAAGGAGGGGCGGTATGCGGACGCCGAGGAGATGAACGCCCGTCTCAAGGAGTACAGCCGCATGCTCGACCGCGTGGAGGGAAAACGATGAGCGAGAACGTCATCCGCTATGAGAACGTCGCCGTCTCCACCCGTATCCGCCTTGCGCGCAACTTTGCCGACTATCCCTTCCCCAACAAGCTGAAGGACGAAGCCGCGGCGAGGGAGATCATCAAGCTCGTCGCGACCGAACTCAACAACGTCGACACGTTCGACCTCTATTACATGAGCACGATCTCCGAAGAAAAGGCGACCTTTTTGAAGGAGTGCTATCTCATCAGCCGGGAACTGATCGCGCGGCGTCCCTTCTCGGCGGTGCTCGTCTCCCGTCCCGAGGAGGAGCCCGTCACCTTCGAAGAGGAGCTTGCCGCCATGCTCAACGAGAGCATCTCCGTCATGATCAACGAGGAGGACCATATCCGCGAGCAATATTTCATGCGCGGGTTCGACCTGAGAAGGGGATATGAGCGGCTCTTCGGCATCGACGACATCATCTCCGAGGCGATCCCGTTCGCCTTTGACAGGGAACTCGGGTATCTCACCTCCTGTCCCACCAACCTCGGCACGGGGCTGCGCGCCCCCGTC
>CANPZH010000136.1 GCA_947589335.1 uncultured Clostridia bacterium
CCTGCTCGTGCCGGCAAACTCGTCCTCCTCCCGTCCGTCGGAGAATTCGTCCCCTCCCTCGCGGGAACCGAATCCGACGTCCTCTCTCCCCTCACGGGAACCGAATCCGACGTCCTCTCTTCCCTCGCGGGAGCCGAACCCGACGTCCTCTCTTCCTTCGCGGGAGCCGAACCCGACGTCCTCTCGTCCTTCGCGGGAACCGAATCCGACGTCCTCTCTCCCTTCGCGGGAACCGAACCCGACGTCGTCCCTGCTTTCGCGGGACCCGAATCCGACGTCCTCCCTCCCTTCGCGGGAGCCGAACCCGACGTCGTCCCTGCTTTCACGGGAACCGAATCCGACGTCGTCTCTACTTTCACGGGAACCGAAGAGCCCGCGCTGTTCGGAGGGCTCCTCCGCGGGTACGGGAGGAGTCTCGGGGAGCGCGGTGCGAGGCTCCGTCTTCACGGGCTCGGGCTCGGGCGCGGGAGCGGCACGGCGCAGATCGCCGGTGCGCGGCTCCTCGACCGCCCACGGCCTCTCCCTGCCGCCGTCGTCGAAGACGTTCTCCCCGGAGGAGAAATCTTCCTCGGGGACGTCGTTCTCGTAATAACTGCGCCGCGGGGACGCCGAGGGATCGACCGTCGGCTCCTTATAAGACGGGATCTGCGAATACCCGAGGTCGCGCAGGGTGAAGCCGCTCGAAGCCGTCTCCGGTCTCTCCACGACGACCTTGCGCGGAATGATCTCTTTCTCCGTCTCCGCCCTGCGGCTGTAATTGCCCGAATAGGTCTCGGTCTTGGGGGCGGTATAGGTCCTCTCCGCAGACGGCTTCTGCTCCTGTCCGTCCGGCACGACGCTGCTCTTGCGGACATGGGTGTTGAAATAGGAATCGCTGCGGTAGATGAGGTTGCGCTGATAGTTCACCGCGGGATCGGAGGAGAAGAGAATGTCCCTCGGATCGGTGGGCTTTGTGGGCTCCTGCGGAACGGGCGGCGTGTAGCGGTCGAACCCGCCCGAATAGGGCACGGAATAGCCGGCTCCGCGCGGACGGTCGTATTCTCCGAAGAGTTGCTGTGCGCCGTAAGACTGCCCGGCGGGAGGCGTGTATCTCCCGTCCGAATAGGGCGCGGGGCGGGGTTCCCCGTATCCGTCTGCGGGCTGCGGAGCAGAATATCCCCCGTCTGCGGGCTGCGGCGCAGGCTCCTGCGCGGCACGGATCTGCACGGGCTCGCGTTCGGCCGCTTCGGTCTGCGGAGCGGGGAGCGGCTTGGGCTCCTTCTGCATCTTCTCGCGGCGGGAACGCCTGCCCGAGGAGACCATCTTCCCGAGCGCCGTCGCCTTCAGGAAGAAAAAGACGGAGACTGCGAGAAGCAGGGAAAAGAAAATATATGCCCCCACGCGGGAGAGAATGAGCTGCAGCGGGTAGACGATGAGCCCGAAGACGACGCCGCCCCCCGTCGAGGCGGAGGCGGACTCGGAGGCGGCATGCCAGCAGCCGCCCATATAGCCGCCGAATCCGCTGCCGAGGAAGCGGACGCTCGTCGCAAGATGCACGATGAGGAAGACGGAACAGACCACGCAGGCCGTGCGCAGGATCCAGCGCGCGCGGATCAGCGTCTTGCCCGTGATCATGCGCAGCGAGAGATAAATGCAAAACAAAAGGAACGGATAGATGAAATATCCGAACACACCCATCATAAACGCCGTGATCGCCACGCCGATCTCACCGAATATATAAGCGCCGGCGACCGAGATCACAAGCAGAATGACGCTGAAGAGCAAAAGCGTCATGCCGAAAGTTTCTCTTGTGACGACCGACGACAATTTTTCCTTTTCCCGATTGTCTTCTCCGCGACCGTATCCGTTCAAAACTGACTCCTCTTTGCTCCCTTTGGCGGGAGGCGCTGGTTTCTCAAAGTAAATTATAACATTTTTTCACGAGTTTTTCAACAATATAAAGGCAAAATTTCCGCCCGAAAGAAAAATTTTCGGACAGCCGCCCCCTGCGCAAGCAAAGGGGGCGGCTGTCCGAAGGTAAAAAAGGCGGCTGCGGCATTAAACCATGCTTTCCAAAATGAGCTTATCCGCAACGAGCGCGATGAATTCGCTGTTGGTCGGCTTTTCCGTGCCGATGTAAACACGGGCGCCGAAGATCGCGTTTACGGCGTCGATTCGCCCCCGGTTCCACGCCACCTCGATCGCATGGCGGATCGCCCGTTCCACTTTGCTCGCCGTCGTCCCGAACTTCTCCCCGATCACGGGATAGAGCCCCTTCGTCACATTGTTGATGATGTGCGGGTCCTCGACCGCCATCTTGATCCCCTCGCGCAGATATCCGTATCCCTTGATGTGCGGCGGGATCCCGATCGAGATGAAGATGCTCGAGATCCTCTCGTCGAGGGTGTTCGGCCGCTTCCGCTCCACGCTCTCCCGCACGGGACCGGGCTCCTCCCCCGCCACTTCCGCAACACGGTCGGCAACGACTCCCGCCTCGACGGGCTTCATCAGATAATATCTCGCCCCGAGCGAGATCGCACGGTTGATGATCTTGTCATCCGCGAAATTCCCCATGACGATGAATTCCGTCTTGCGCTGCTCTTTGCGGACTTCCTCCATCACGGTGAACCCGTCGAGATTTTTCAGGAACAGGCTGAGGACCACGACGGACGGATTCCCGCTCTTGATGAGCTCGAGCGCCTCCGCGCCGTCTCCCGTCACGCCGCATACGGCAAAGTTCTCCCGCTCCGAAAGAGCGTTTTTCAACGCCTCCGCAAACGCCTCGTTGCTCTCCAGTATCAAAACCTGTATCTGTTTCATGCCTACCACCTTACGATATTTTGTTCTGCCACTCATTATAGTATAAAATTTTGTAGATGTAAAGTGATTTTTGTAAATAAATCCGATATATTTTTACGAAATTGGTCTTTTTGTGTACGTAAATGACGAAAAATGTTGAAAATCTGTTCCGGAATCAAAAAAAGAGCCGCTCCCGCGGCCCGCTCCTTCCCCGTCTCCCTGCACGGTCCTTTCCCCGTCAAGGCACGGTTTGTATGATCATAATGTCCATGTTTCGACTGCGCCACTTCGCGCGGGACAGTATGACGTAATCGGGAATGCTTCCACATTCACCCCCTTGCTGTCCCCTTGAGGGGAAAGTACCCGAGCAAAGCGAGGGGGAAAGGGTTTTGATCAACTTTCGGAAACCCCTCAGTCACTCACTTCGTTCGTGACAGCTCCCCTACAGGGGCGCCAAGAAGGTTGCTTTCCCAATTCCTTCCGCGAGCAGAACCACGCTTCTGCGCTGCGGGACTGCATTTGCCGCATACCTGCGGCTTCGTGTCCGATGGAACGACCGAGAGGACCACGCGGGTTAAAGCAAAAAAGCACGTTTCCTCGCAAATTTCTTTTCGACCGACACCCCCTCACCGCCTATGGCGGAGCTCCCCCTCAAGGGGGCGCCAAGGGGGTAGGGAGCAAAGAAATTTGCGAAAGAAGCAAGCAATCGCGTGAACCTATTCGTGGCCCTATGGCCTTTACGCCTTCTTGGGTTCGACGATCTTGATATGCACCTCGTCGAGCTGTTTTTGCTCCACGGGCGAGGGCGCGTTCATCATGAGATCCCGCGCCTTGGCGTTCATCGGGAAGGCGATGACCTCGCGGATGTTCACCGTATCGCAGATGAGCATCACC
>CANPZH010000137.1 GCA_947589335.1 uncultured Clostridia bacterium
TATATTATCACATTTTGCCCTATGCGCAGGTTTTGGGCGTGACGGACGTATGGACGGAGAAGTTTGCGGGGCTATCCCTGCAACCGCCCGCCTACCTTGCGGCAAACTCTTACAATATGTTTGACGCCATCTTCTACTGCAACTTGTTCCGAAGGACTTCTTTGCACTTTTCCCACTGCATGACGTCAAGGCCTGCATCTTCGGGCGGAGGATTCGGCGGCAGTTTCGGAGGAGGTTTCGGGGGAGGCGGCTTCGGAGGCGGAGGCGGCAGAGGCTGCTGATCCGAAAGGAGAAGAGAATGAAATACATTTTAGCGCTCGATGCGGGCACGACGAGCGTCCGCGCAATGCTCTACGATCCGTCGGCGGAGAGGCTCGTCTATACCGCCCAACAGGAGGTCGGGCAGAGCTTCCCGCAGAACGGCTGGGTCGAGCAGGACGCGAACGAGATCTACTACAAAGCCGCATATGTGCTGAACAACTGCGCGGCGCAGGCGGGCGCGGGGAACATCGCGGGGCTCGGGATCACCAACCAGCGCGAGACCGTCGTCCTCTGGAACCGGGAGACGGGTGAGCCGATCGCCCCCGCGATCGTATGGCAATGCCGCCGCACGAGCGATTTCTGCGCGGGCGTGCCCGAGGATATGCGAAAGATCATCCGGAGAAAGACCGGGCTCCCGGTGGACGCCTATTTCTCCGCGAGCAAGATCAGATGGCTCCTTTGTAATGTCCCGGAGGCGGGAGCGCTGCTCTCCCAAGGCAAGCTCTGCGCGGGAACGGTCGATTCCTACCTCATCTTCAAGCTGACGGGCGGGAAGAGCTTCGTGACGGACCACACGAACGCCTCGCGGACGATGCTCTTCAACATCGAGACTCTCGCATGGGACGGGGAACTGCTCGATTATTTCGGCATTCCGCGGGAGATCCTCCCCGAAGTGAAACGCTGTACCGACCGGATGGGGGATGTTCTGCTCGGCGGGAGCCGCATCCCCATTGCAGGCCTTGCGGGGGATCAGCAGGCCGCGCTGTTCGGGCAGGCATGTATCCGCGAGGGGGACAGCAAAGTCACCTACGGCACGGGGCTCTTCCTGCTCTTCCACACGGGAGAAAAATGCGTGCGCTCGGAGAGCGGGTTGATCACGACGGTCGGCTATTCCACCGAAAAGCACACGGTGTATGCATTGGAGGGGAGCGCCTTCCACGCGGGCAGCGGCATCCAATGGCTGCGCGACGGTCTGGGGCTTCTCTCATCTGCAGCGGAGAGCGAGGCGATCTCTATGAGCGTACCGGATTCGGGCGGGGTGTTCTTCGTTCCCGCGTTCACGGGGCTCGGCGCGCCGCATTGGGACAGCGAGGCGAGAGGGCTCTTCTGCGGCCTGACCCGCGGCACGACTAAAGCGCACATAGTCCGCGCCGTCCTCGAGAGCATCGCCTACGGCACGCGGGAGCTTTCCGACTGCATGCAAAAGGACAGCGGGATCCGTCTCCGCGCGATCAAGTGCGATGGGGGCGCCTCCGCGAACGGATTTCTGATGCAGTATCAGGCGGACGTCCTCGGGATCCCCGTCGACAGGCCGCGGGAGCGGGAGAGCACGGCCCTCGGCGCGGCGCTGCTCTGCGCCGTCGGCCTCGGGATGATGGACGAAGAGGAGACCCTAAAAGTAAGGAAGTCGGAGAAGATCTTCCTTCCGTCGGCAGACCGAAAGATCTGCGATTTGCGCTATGAGGAGTATCAAAAGGCGGTCAAACGCGCACTCTATCGCCCATAATTTGCCGTTTTGCATAGTATTATGTCAGACATAATTCAAGGCAAGCGACCGATCGTACACCCGATCGGCCGCTTTTTTCATAGGATGGCGGGATGAAGATCGTTTTGAGAGAGAGAAGCTATTTTACCTTCCGCGGTGTGAAGAGCCATGAGATCGACTTGCTCGGCAAGACGGCATCGGAACTGATGAGAGAGCGCCTTTCGCCCGAGGAGACGGAGGAGGGCGACAGGATCGTCATCGACGCCGTCTATCCATTTCTGACGCGCGACCGGCTGCTCAGCTACGCCGATGAGCGGGAGGGCAGCTACCGCTTTGCGGGCGGCTGTGTGATCCGCGAGGGATCTCCGCTCTCCGGGCGTCCGCGCCTGCAAACCTCCGCGCTCGGGCAGGGGCTGTTCACGCTCAAAGATCTTCCCGCCGTGCTTTCGCTCGCCGCGCGCGAGAGCGCAGAGCTCCATCTCGCCGGGGGCGCCCTCGTTGAGGAAGGAGCGGAGGTCTCCTATCTTGCGGTCCTTGGGGAGGGGGCGATCGTCCGCCACGGCGCGAGAGTGCTCGGCAGGAGCGTCGTGGGCGAAGGTGCGGAGATCGGCGGAGGGTCTCTCATCGCCGACAGCCGCATCGGCGCGGGCACGTCCGTCCTCAGCAGCGCCGTCTTTTCCTCCGAAGTGGGCGAAAACTGCACCGTGGGACCCTATGCCTGTCTGAGGCCCGGCTGCACCGTGGAGAGCGGCTGCAGGATCGGCGACTTCGTCGAGCTGAAAAACGCAAGCCTCGGACGGAGATGCAAGGCGGCGCACCTTGCCTACGTGGGAGACGCCGACCTCGGAGAGCGGGTCAACGTGGGCTGCGGCGTCGTCTTCGCCAACTACGACGGCAAGCGGAAATGGCGGACGAAGGTTGGGAACGGCGTCTTCCTCGGCAGCAACTGCAATTTGGTCGCCCCGCTCGAGCTCGGCGACGGCGCCTTCGTCGCCGCAGGGACGACGCTGACGCACGATCTCGCCCGCGGGGACTTCTGTATCGGACGCTGCCGCGAGACCGTAAAGCCCGGCCGTGCGGGGAGATATTACGACCCGGAGTAAGCTGCTCTTTCACACCTCTTTCCGCGAGGTTCATATAATGGGACCGAGGAGAGAATATGGGCAGATATTTCGGCACCGACGGGTTCCGCGGGCGGGCAAATGAGACGCTGACCGCCATGCAGGCCTTCGAGGTCGGACGGTTCATCGGAAATGATTTCACCAAGGATGAGCGCGCGAGGATCGTCATCGGAAAGGACACCCGGCGCTCTTCTTATATGCTCGAATATGCGTTGACCGCGGGGATCGTCGCTTCCGGCGCCGACGCCTATCTTCTGCATGTGACGACGACGCCCTCCGTCTCCTACGTCGTGCGGACGGAGGGATTCGACTGCGGCGTCATGATCTCGGCGAGCCACAATCCCTACGAGGACAACGGGATCAAGCTCGTCAACGGCGCGGGCGAGAAGATGGAGGATGAGATCCTCGCCCGCGTGGAGGACTATCTCGACGGCGGACGTCTTCCCCTGGCGACCGGGAGCGGGATCGGGCGCACGGTGGATCACGTCGCCGGGAGAAACCGCTATCTCGGATACCTGCTCTCCGTGCCGCGCGCCTCCTTCCGCGGGATCCGCGTGGGGCTCGACTGCGCCAACGGCAGCGCGTGGATGCTCTCGAAGGCGGTCTTCGACGCCCTCGGTGCGGAGGTTTCGCTCGTCGGGGCGGAGCCGGACGGGCTGAACGTCAACCGCGGCTGCGGATCGACCCATCCCGAGAGGATCAGGGAGCTGGTCCTTGAGAAACATCTCGACGTCGGATTTGCCTTCGACGGGGACGCAGACCGCTGTATCTGCGTCGACGAGCGGGGGGAGATCCTCGACG
>CANPZH010000138.1 GCA_947589335.1 uncultured Clostridia bacterium
CGCGCACCGCCTTCATGATCGCCTGCTCGAAGGAGGAGCCGATCGCCATGACCTCGCCCGTCGCCTTCATCCGCGAGCCGAGGTCCCTCCCCGCATAGAGGAATTTGTCGAAGGGCCACTTCGGGAGCTTGACGACGACGTAGTCGAGCGCGGGCTCGAAGCAGGCATAGGTCTTGCCCGTGACGTCGTTTCTGATCTCGTCGAGGGTGTAGCCGAGGGCGATCTTCGTCGCGACCTTGGCGATGGGATAGCCCGTCGCCTTGGATGCGAGCGCCGAGGAGCGCGAAACTCTCGGGTTGACCTCGATGACCGCATATTCGAAGCTCGTCGGGTGGAGGGCGAACTGGCAGTTACAGCCCCCCTCGATGCCGAGCTCGCCGATGATCTTCAAAGACGCCGTGCGGAGCATCTGGTATTCCTTGTCGGAGAGGGTGACGGCGGGCGCGATGACGATGGAATCCCCCGTGTGCACGCCGACGGGATCGAAGTTCTCCATCGAACAGACGGTGAGCGCGTTCCCCTTTCCGTCGCGGAGCACTTCGAACTCGATCTCCTTCCATCCGCCGATGTATTTCTCGATCAAGACCTGCGTGATGGGCGAGAGCATGAGCCCGTTGTGGGCGATGAGGCGGAGTTCCTCCTCGTCCTTTGCGACCCCTCCCCCCGCGCCGCCGAGCGTGAACGCGGGGCGCACGATGACGGGATAGCCGAGCCTCTCTGCGGCCGCGGCGCACTCCTCCACCGTGTAGGCGATGTCGGAGGGCACGACGGGCTGGCCGATCTTCTGCATCGTCTCCTTGAAGAGCTCACGGTCCTCCGCGCGGTCGATCGCGTCGGGCTTGGTGCCGATGAGCTTGACCCCCCATTCGTCGAGGAAGCCGCTCTTCGCGAGGCGGCAGCCCATCGTGAGCCCCGTCTGTCCGCCGAGGGAGGCGAGCAGGGAATCGGGCCGCTCCTTGATGATGATCCGCTTTAAGCTGTCCTCGGTGAGAGGTTCGAGGTAGATCTCGTCCGCGAGCATCTTATCCGTCATGATCGTCGCGGGATTGGAATTGCAGAGGACGACGTTCACGCCCGCGTCCTTGAGCACGCGGCAGGCCTGCGCGCCCGCGTAGTCGAATTCCGCGGCCTGGCCGATGACGATGGGACCGGAGCCGATGACAAGGACCTTTTTGATATCGCTGCGCTTAGGCATTCCGCGCCTCCTTTTTCATGCGTGCAAGAAAATCGTCGAAGAGGAAATTCGCGTCCATCGGCCCTGCGCACGCCTCGGGGTGGAATTGCACCGTCCGCGCATTGAGTTCGGGATAGTCCATCCCCTCGCAGGTGCCGTCGTTCGCGTTGATATAGGAGAGGTTGCCGACGGGCAGAGAGCCCGCGACGACCTCATAGCCGTGGTTCTGCGAGGTGATGAACACCCGCCCCGTCGCAAGTTCCTTGACGGGCTGGTTCGCGCCTCTGTGGCCGTACTTCATCTTGCGGGTCTGCCCGCCCATCGCGAGGGCGAAGAGCTGGTGCCCGAGGCAGATCCCGAAGATGGGTTTCTTTCCCGCGAGCCGTCTGATCGTCGCGATGATCTCTGTGTTTTCCGCGGGATCCCCGGGACCGTTCGCGAGCATGATCCCGTCGGGATCCATCGCGAGGACCTCCTCCGCCGGTGTGAATGCGGGGACTTCCGTCACGCGGCAGCCCCTCCGCAAGAGCTCCCGCGCGATGTTCTCCTTGGCGCCGAAATCGTAGAGGACGACGTGCGGTGCGCCCTCCCCGCGGGAGAGGATCGTTTGGGAGGTGACGGCGCGGACTGCGCCGCGGACGCGGTAGGCTCTCAGCGCGTCGGGATCGGCAAAGGGACGGAAGGTGACCGCCGCATTCATGACGCCCGCCTCCCGCACCGTCTTGGCAAGTTCACGGGTGTCCACGCCCCACACGGCGGGGATCCCCTGCTCCTTCAGATAGCGCTCGAGCGTGCCAGTTGAGCGGAAGTTGCTCGGATCGTCGCACTTCTCGCGCACGATGTAGGCGGTCAGATGGCACTTTCCGCTCTCGGCATCGGGCGTGATCCCGTAGTTGCCGATCAGCGGGAAGGTCTGCGTCACGATCTGCCCGTAATAGCTCGGATCCGTGAGCGTCTCGAGGTACCCCGTCATGCCCGTCGTGAAGACGAGCTCGCCGATCGCCTCCTTCTCCGCGCCGAAGGAAACGCCCTCGAACACTTTGCCGTTTTCCAGCGTAACGTAAGCCTTTTTCCTCATATCCGTTCCTTATGTGTGATATTTATGTCAGACAAAGTACTATGCAAAACCCCGAAAAATGAGATCTCGTCAGCCCAACAGCTTGCAGAGCACCGCTTTTTGGGCGTGGAGACGGTTCTCCGCCTCCTCGAAGATCTCATCGGCATGCGCCTCGAAGACCTCCTCGGTGATCTCCTCCCCGCGGTGTGCGGGCAGGCAGTGGAGCACCATCGCGTCGCTATGGGCTGCCGACATGATCGCATCGTTGACCTGATAGCCGCAGAACGCCTTCTCGCGCTTTGTCTTCTCCTCCTCCTGCCCCATCGACGCCCATACGTCGGTGTAGATGACGTCGGCGTCCTTCGCCGCCTCCGCGGGCGAGCGCGTCATGAGGAAGGAGCCGTTCTCCTTCGCCCATGCGGTGAGGGCGGGGTCGGGCTCATACCCCTCGGGACAGGCGATCGCAAAGGACATGCCCGTCTTGACGGCGCCGACCATGAGCGAATTCGCCATGTTGTTGCCGTCGCCGATGAAGCAGAGCTTGAGCCCCTTGAAAGAGCCCTTCCGCTCGCGGACCGTCATGAGGTCGGCAAGGACCTGGCAGGGATGGCAGTAGTCGGTGAGCCCGTTGATGACGGGGATGCTCCCGTAGCGGGCGAGATCCTCGACCTCCTGCTGGGCAAACGTGCGGATCATGATCCCGTCGAGATAGCGGGAGAGCACCCGCGCGGTGTCCTGCACGGGCTCTCCCCTGCCGATCTGCAGGTCGCGGTTGCTCAGAAAGAGGGCGTAGCCGCCGAGCTCGTACATGCCCGTCTCGAAGGAGACGCGGGTGCGCGTGGAGGATTTCTGGAAGATCATGCCGAGCTTCTTGCCCTTCAGATATTCCTTGGAGATGCCGTGCTTGCGCTCGTATTTGAGCTGGTCCGCAAGATTCAGCAGGGACAGGATCTCCTCCTTGGAGAGATCGCCCAGTTTCAGAAGATGTTTCATCGAAGTACCTCTCTTATGATCGTCAACCCCTCGTCCAGCTCCGTCTTGGTGATGGCAAGCGGCGGGAGCAGGCGCACTTTGTCGTGCGCGGTGAGGACGAGAAGTCCCTTTTCCAGACATTTTTTCGCGATCTCCTTGGGATCTTTTCCCGCCGTGAACCCGACCATGAGCCCGAGCCCCGTCACGGACGTGATCCCGTCGATCTTTCCGAGTTTTGCGCGCAGATATTCCGCCTTCCCCCGCACTTCGAGCAGGAACTCGTCGGTCAGGCGGGAGAGAACGTTCAGCGCCCCCGCGCAGCAGACGGGGTTTCCGCCGAAGGTGGAGCCGTGGTCGCCACGGCGGAAGACATGCTCCGTCTTGCCGAAGAAGAGGCAGGCGCCGATGGGAAGTCCCCCGCCCAGCCCCTTGGCGGTCGTCACGAGATCGGG
>CANPZH010000139.1 GCA_947589335.1 uncultured Clostridia bacterium
GACTGTGGTATATCCGCGACTGCAGGTTCAACTGCCAGGCGCGTTCCGCGCTCGGGATCGGGCAGATGATTGTCGGCGGCGGCATGATGTTCTCCGCGGAACTCATGAGAAAGTACGGCTGGAACGAGACGGGGATCAGCGAAGACGCGGAATTCACGATGGATATGCTCCTCAAAAAGCACAAGGCGGTCTATCAGAAGGAAGCCATCGTGTACGAGGATCAGCCGAGCACGCTGAAAGATCTCTTCAAGCGCAATTACCGCATGGGACACGGCCTCTTCAAGCTGTTTTTCACCCACGGGCTCAGATGTTTCGGAAAATTTTTCATCTCCCTCCGATACAGCCTTCTCGACATGTTTTTCACCATGCTGTTCATGCCGATCGCGCTTCTCTGCGTCTTTTGGTTCCCGCTCTACTATCTCTATCTGACCGTCTTTCACTTCGCGGCGGGAGGGACCTGGGCGCCTTCGGGCGGCTGCGAGAGCTGCGGCTTCTTCATCGAGTTTGCGGGGATCCAAATGAACGTCCTCGTCTTCATCGGATGGATCTTGCTCATCGCCTTCGTCGCTCCCTTCATCCTGCAGGCGATGCTCGTCTATGCGTTGGATCATAAACGGATCGGCGTGAGCTTTTGGAAATTGCTTCCCACTATGCTCTCCTTCCCGCTCTTCATGATCATCTACGCCCTCGGGATCGCCCTCGGCGCCATCAGCAGTCCCAAATGGAAGGGGGCAAAGCGGAACAAGCAGTACGACAAGAGCTTTGTAAGCGCCATCGAATCTGCGACGGGCAGGAAATTTATGACGGACACCGAAGAGATCCTCGCCGAACAGCTCGAATGAGCGGCCGGGGGTTTGCGGTATTTCCGTTCGGGCTGTCCGGGGAACAGATCCCCTCGGAAAACTGCTAAACGTTTGTAAAATTGCACATATATAAATCGGGCGGACAGACGGCGTTTGTCCGCCGCAGTATTCGGGCGCTGCCCGCGGGGAAAGGGACATGGAAGAACTTGCGCTTGAGATCGAAGATCTCAGCAAATCTTACGGGGAACTGAAAGCGGTGAACGGGATCTCCTTCTCGGTGAAGAAGGGGGCGCTGTTCGCCTTTCTCGGCGTCAACGGCGCGGGCAAGAGCACCACGATCAACATGATCTGCTCCATTCTCAAAAAGGACGGGGGAAGGATCGTCGTCAACGGGCACGACCTCGACGAAGAACCCTTTGCCGTCAAGCGGGAGATCGGCGTCGTCTTCCAGTCGAGCGTGCTCGACCGCGAACTCACGGTGGGGCAGAACCTCGATATCCGCACCTCCTTCTATTCCCTCTCCAAGGAGGAGAAGAGGCGCAACATCGGGGAGATCGTGCGCATGCTCGATCTGGAGCCCATTCTGCGCCGTCCCGTCAAGAATCTCTCGGGAGGGCAGCTCAGAAGGGTGGACATCGCCCGCGCGATGGTGCACCGCCCGCGGCTGCTCATTCTCGACGAGCCGACGACGGGGCTCGATCCCAAGACCCGTCTTGCCGTCTGGACGCTGATCGACGGGATCCGCACGTCCACGGGCATGACCGTCTTCCTCACGACCCACTATCTCGAGGAGGCGGACAAGGCGACGGACGTCGTCATCATGGACAGGGGCAGCATCATCGCCCACGGCACCCCCAACGAGCTCAAAAACCGCTACTCTTCCGACCGGATCGTCTGCTACCGCGCGCGGGAGGAGGCGTTTGAGCGGGCGCTCTCCGAGGCGGAGACCGCCTGGACGTACGACGGAGAGCGCGGGGCTTACAGGCTCGAGATCGAGAACACGGCGGCGGCAAAGGTCCTCCTTGCGCGGTTCGACCGGTATCTCACCGACGTGGAGATCCTCAAGGGGAACATGGACGACGTCTTCCTCAACGTCACGGGCAGGCAGATCGGGCTTGCGGGAGGGGAAAATGGCTGACGGCAAGACGCGCTATCTCGATATCTTTCTTCGCCTGACGAAGCGGCACCTCATGGTCTTTTTCAAGGACAAGGTGCGGCTGATGTTCACTCTCCTCGTGCCCGTCATCATCTTTGCGGTGTACCTGCTCTTTTTGCGCGGGCTGGAACTCGCCACCGTCGAGAACGTGCTCTCGGATCCTGCGTACGGGCTGGACGCCGCGATCATCCGCGACGAGGTCCTGCACCGCCATATCGAGACGCTGATCGACAGCTGGATGCTGAGCGGCATCCTCGGGCTCTCGACGGTGACGGTCGCCCTGCAGACGAACACGGTGTTCGTCGACGACAAACAGAACGGCGTCAACCGCGACTTCGCCTCCTCGCCCATTCACAGGGGACTGCTCATCGCGAGCTATTTCCTCTACAACTTCCTCGTGTCGGCGCTCATCTGCCTCGTCTTTTTCGTCGTCTGCCTGGTCTATCTGGCGGCCGTGGGGGAGTTCGTCATGACCTTCCTCAACGTGCTCACGGTGCTCGTCGTCATGTTCTTTGCGACGGTCGCCTCCACGCTGATGACCATCTTCATCTGCTCCTTCGTCAAGTCGGAGGGGACGATGATGAGCATCGTCGCGATCTTTTCCACGGCGATCGGGTTCCTCATCGGGGCGTATATGCCCCTCGGCATGATGCCGGGCTGGGTGCAGAGCCTCTGCGGGTTCATCCCGGGGACCTACGCCTGTTCGCTGCTGCGCTATGCCTTCATGGAGACGCCGCTTATCCGCTTGACGCAGTATGCGGAGAGCCTCGGGATCGGCGCGGAGGTCCTTTCGGAGCTCTCGGGCAGCTTCGGCTATCACCTCACGATGTTCGGCGTCACGGTCTCCCCGCAGTGGCAGGCCCTCGCGCTCACCGTGTTCATTCTGCTGTTCTTGGGGCTGAACATCGGCGTCGGGAAGAAGGTCGCCGAAGTGCTCGGGCTCGGCAAAAAGAAGAAAAAATAAGTTTGATCGAAAAACGCGCGCCCGCCGAGCGATCTCGCCCGGCGGGCGCGCGTTGATTTCCGCGATCATTTTTTTATGTTTATTTCCCGAACAGCGCCTTGATCATCTGGGAGACGTAGGAGACGGGCACCAGTTCGATCTTGTCCTTGAATTTTCCGCAGGCCTTCATGTTCTTGGCGGGAAGGATCACCCTGCGGAAGCCCATTTTCAGGCACTCGTTCACCCGCCTGTCCGAAAAGCCGATCCCGCGGACCTCGCCCGTCAGGCCGACTTCCCCGAAGACCGCCGTGTCGCGGTCGATGGGGGTCATGCGTTCCGCGCTGACGAGCGCAGCGCACACCGCGAGGTCGGCGCCCGGCTCGCCGAGGCGCATGCCGCCCATGACGTTCAGATAGATATCCTGCGTGCCGAGAGGGAGCCCGCACCTCTTTTCGAGTACGGCGATCAGCACGATCAGCCTGTTCGGGTCGATGCCGAGCGACATTCTCCGCGGCAGCCCGTACGCCGTCTTCGCCATGAGGGTCTGGATCTCGACCATCATGCAGCGGTTGCCCGTCTCGCTCGGGGTGACGGCGGCGCCCGCAGCCTCGCCGCGGGTCTCGGAGAGGAAGAGGGAGGAATAATCGGAGACGCCGAAGATGCCCTCGCCCGTCATCTCGAACACGCCCACCTCCTGCACCGAGCCGAAGCGGTTCTTGTAGGCGCGCAGGATCTTGAAGCTCTCCGTA
>CANPZH010000140.1 GCA_947589335.1 uncultured Clostridia bacterium
TGCAAGGCAGACCGTGGGCGGGCGACGGGGCTACATGAAATCAAACTTCCTAACCCCTCGCAAATTTCTTTGCCCTCGATATGCCCCGCAGGGCGTTCCAAATAAAGAAATTTGCGAAAGAAGCAAGCAAAGAATCGTACGAAATAATCCCGATGAAAACTTCCGACTTTTACTATGATCTGCCCGAGGAGCTGATCGCCCAGACTCCCGCCGAACCCCGCGATTCGTCGCGGCTTTTGGTCTATCACCGAGACACGAAGACGATCGAACACAAGATCTTCCGCGACATCTGCGACTATCTGCATGCGGGCGACGTCCTTGTCGTCAACCGCACGAAGGTGCTTCCCGCCCGCCTCTTCGCAAGGACGGAAAACGGCGGCTCGGTCGAGGTCTTGCTCTTAAAGCGGCTCGACCTCGACGACTGGGAGACGCTGGTTCGCCCGGGAAGAAAATGCAGGATCGGCACGAAACTGACGGTCAACGACGAGCTCTCCCTCGAGGTCACAGGGATCACCGAGACGGGCGAGCGGCGCGTCCGCTTTTTCTATGGCGGAGCGTTCGAAGACGTCCTCTCCCGCGCGGGCACGATGCCGCTCCCGCCCTATATCCACGAAAAGCTCAAGGATCCCGACCGCTATCAGACCGTTTACTGCAAAGAAAACGGGTCTGCGGCGGCGCCCACGGCGGGGCTGCACTTCACGCCGGAGCTCCTCGAAAAGCTCCGCGGCATGGGCGTGGAGATCGTCGAAGTCCTCCTCCATGTCGGACTCGGGACCTTCCGCCCCGTCAAGGTCGAAGACGTCGAAAAACACGTCATGCACTCCGAATACTACGAAGTGAGCGAAAAGGCGGCTGCCGCGATCAACCTCGCCAAGCGGGAGGGACGGCGCGTGATCGCCGTCGGGACGACGAGCGTGCGCACCCTCGAGACGGTCGCCCGCGAAGACGGCACGGTCGAGGCGGGCAGGGGCGAGACGCAGATCTTTCTCTACCCGCCCTACAAAATGAAGTGCGTCGACGCCCTCATTACGAACTTTCACCTTCCCGAGAGCACCCTTCTGATGCTCGTCAGCTGTCTCTGCTCCCGCGAGGAGGTGCTGGAGATCTATCGCGCCGCTGTAGAGGAGAAGTATCGCTTCTTCTCGTTTGGAGACGCGTGCCTCTTTTTATAAGCGGCGCATCTCATTGTCGCGCTTGCGTTTTCCCTCGGCCATTTACCTCTTAGTAAACTCCCCTTCGAAAATGCTCGCTCTCCTCGTCTTGCTCGTTTCCGAAAACAAGCGATCTGCTCTCTGTTTGTCAAGCTGCGGCAACCCGCATATGGGGTTGCGCATGGATCAGTCAAAATTACTGCAATGAATAACGAATATTTTTCCTTCGAACTTCTAAAGACCGACCCCGAGACGGGGGCGCGGGCGGGGATCTTCCACACCCCGCACGGGGACATCGAGACGCCCGTCTATATGCCCGTCGGCACGCAGGCGACGGTCAAGGGCGTGCTTCCCTGCGACCTTGAGGAGATCGGCTCGCAGATCATTCTCTCCAACACCTATCATCTGTACATGCGTCCCGGGGACGAGCTCATCGCCCGCGCGGGAGGGCTGCACAAGTTCATGAATTGGCAAAGGCCCATTCTCACGGACAGCGGCGGATTCCAGGTGTTCTCGCTCGCCGCCCTCAACAAGATCACGGACGACGGCGTGACCTTTTCCTCCCATGTAGACGGGAGCTACCACACCTTCACGCCCGAAAAGGCGATGGAGATCCAGCACAATTTGGGCTCGGACATCATCATGGCGTTCGACGAGTGCTCCGAATACGGCTATACCCATGCGCAGGCGGAGGAGGCGATGGAGCGGACCGCCCGCTGGCTCGGACGCTGTGCCGCCGCGCACGGCGATCCGAAGCAGGCGCTCTTTCCGATCGTGCAGGGGAACTTCTACGAAGACCTGCGGCTCGAAAGTTTGGAGCGCAGTCTGCCGTACGTCAAGCACGGGATCGCGATCGGGGGGCTGTCGGTGGGGGAGCCGAAGCCGCGCATGTATGAACTTCTCGATCTGCTTCAGCCCCGTCTCCCGACGGACGTGCCCCGCTATCTCATGGGGGTCGGTTCGCCCGACTGCCTCGTCGAGGGGACCCTCCGCGGGATCGACATGTTCGACTGCGTCCTCGCGACGAGGGTCGCGCGCAACGGCACGGCGCTCACCTCGCGGGGGAAAGTCGTCGTGCGGAACGGGAAATACAAGGAAGATTTCACCCCGCTTGACCCCGAGTGCGACTGCTATTGCTGCCGCAACTACACGAAGGCATACCTCAGGCACGTCGTCAACGTGGGGGAAATGACGGGCGGGATGCTGCTCTCCCTGCACAACATCCGCTATCTGCACAGGCTCATGAAGGGGCTTCGAGAGAGCATCCTCGGCGGGTACGTCAGGGAGTTTGTCCGCGAATTTTACAAAAAACAGGAAGATCCGACCTGATTTTTCCCCTCCAAAAGGGTGAAATTTTCCGAAGGAGGAAAAAGTATCCCGAAAATGCTTGCATTTTTTTCGGAAAGTCGGTATCATGGAAACTGTAAGAAAAGGAGATGACAACAATGTTTCTTTTGAATCTTTTGGCAGATGAAGCGGAAGGCTGGCAGAAGTACTCGGTCTATATCCTGCTCGGCGTGATCGTCGTGCTCATCGTCGTTTGGCTGCTCTTGTCCGGCAGGAAGAACAAACAGCGGCAGAAGGAATATGTCGAACAGCTCGAGGCGATCGGCCCCGGCAACAAGGTCAAGACGGCGGGCGGCATCTGTGGGATTGTTGTGGAGGTCTGCGACGACAACACCGTCATCATCGAAACGGGCAGCGAGCAGTCCGGGAAGTCCTACATCAAGATGGACAAGGAACTGATCGCGCAGACGGACGCAAAGGGTCCCACCCAGATCGCGCGCGAACAGGCGGAAGCCGCCAAGAAGGCGGAGAAGGCCGCCAAGAATCCCGACGCGAAGCCTCAGCTCCCCGAGAGCGGCGAGGCCGGGCCTGCGGCTCCCGACGAGGCCCCCGAAGAGAAGCCCGAAGAAAAGGAATAAAACCGTCATAAAGAGAAGCTCCTCCGCATACCGATGAGTAACGGCATGCGGAGGTTTTTTATGGAAGGATTCTGGAAACGAGCGGCGGCGGAGGTGCTGCTCGGCGCGGTCGCGGCGACGGCACTCTCCCTGTTCTCGGTCGCGCTGTTTGCGGTCTTCGTGCGCGCGTTCGCGCCCGCGGACGCGGCGGTCATCGCGATCAACGGGGCGATCAAGTGCCTTGCAGCGTTTATAGGCGCGCTCATCTTCGTGCGGAGGGAGCGCTCCCTTCTCAAGGGGATCGCGGAGGGGCTCTGCGCGCTCCTCTTTACCGCCCTCGTGTTCGGGGCGATCGGAGGGTTCCACTTTTCCCCGATTTTCCTCGCGGAGGTCTTTCTCTGCGCCCTTTCCGGAGGGATCGGCGCCCTTCTCGGCGGGAAATTGCGGAAAGACTGAAAAATCAGTTGCTATTTCTCGGGCTTCGTTGTATAATAGAGAAAAACTTTTACGGAG
>CANPZH010000141.1 GCA_947589335.1 uncultured Clostridia bacterium
TGATGAGATCGGTGACGGCGTAGACGCCGCCGAGATCCACGGTGAGGAACGCCCCGTCGCAATCGGACGCCGCTGTCTCCCAATAGGTGTTCTCGTTTCCGTCGACGAGGTTGTTGGGGCCGTAGACGTCGAAGTACGTCGTCGAGTCAACGATGGGCTTCGTCGTCGAGAGCGAGCAAGGGAAGATCTTGATGTCGCCGATCGCGAGCGTCTTCTGCCCCGTCATGCCGTCCACGCGGAAGAAGCGGAGCTGGAGGGCACTGCTCTCGAGCGTCGCCGAGAGCTTGATGTCGAAATAATTTCCCGTCGCGGGGCTTGCCGTGTAGCGCACGGTGTTCACGCTGCGCGCGAAGTTTCCGCCCACTTCCTTCCGCGTGAAGACGCTGATATCGAAGTCATAGACGTATGCGCTGTCCTCGGCGAGGTACACCCTGAGGACGCTCACGCTGCCCGCGGGGAGCTTTTCGCCGAAGTCGAGGGTGAGCGCGACGAACTCGTCCTTTTCCCCCGTCCAGTTCTTTGCCCTGAAGAGGGTCGCGCGGTTTCCGTCGAGAAGCGCGGCCGCGGGAGAGGCTGCCTCCGCAAAGTCGCCGCTGCCGTCGTCGTAGCCCGCCTTCGCCGTCGTGCCCGTGCCGTGGGTGACGGAGGGCGTGACCTCCGCCATGTTCTTTCCCCTGCCCATGTACGTCTCCTGCACGTCGAGGATGGAGAAATCGGGCACCTCGAGCCCCTCCTGCGGCACGGTGGGCCGCACCGTCTTGACGGCGGAGGCCCCCTCCGCGAGCTTGAGCTTATAGGGAAGTTCCACGTTTGCGCCCGTGACGGACCCTGCGCCGTCCACGGAGATGTCGCTCACGTAAGAATTCGTCTTGAGTTTGAGTTTTTCGGCGGTATCCGCCGCCTTTCCCGCGATCTCCACGCCCTTCACGGTGACGTTTTTCACGCTGCTCTTCGCGCTCTCGCCGCTGATACGGCAGACGATGCTGTCTGCCATTTCGAGGATCTTGATGTTCTCGAAGCGGACGCCGTCGACGGAGCCGCGCTCCTTCGCCTTCGACCAGTTCTCGTTCTGGGCGATCGTGATGTCGATGAGGTAGTCCTCGAGGCCGTCGTTCTGGTTGTCGCCGAGCATGCGCGCGTCCTCGATGGTGATGTTCTCATAGGCAACGTTCCTGATCTCGGCGTCGTCGCAGTTGTGGATGGACATTGCCGCCTTGTGATAGTTGTGCAGGACGGTAATGTTCTTGAAGGTGATGCCCTCCATCTTTGCGCCGTTGGTCTCGTAGCCGACCTCCATGCTCTGCGCGAGGTCCGTCCAGACGACGACCTGATCGAAGGTGATGTCTTCGGTGTCTCCGCGGTCGTTGTTCTTGACGACGAGGGAATCGTCGAAGGTGCGGACGAATCCGCCCGTCACGGTCACGTCTTTGCAGGACTGCACGGAGATGCCGTCGCCGTTGCCGCGCGCCGTGATGATCTTGAGGTTGTCGATCTCGATCCCCTCGCTGTGATAGAGGGTGACCGCCCAGCCGGCGGGGTCGAGAAGCGCGATCCCCTCGATCTTCACATTCTTGCAGAACCGCAGCTCGATGGGAAGGGTGTACTCGGCGTCGGAACGGCGGTCGTAGATCTCGCCGCTTATGATCCCCCTGCCGCGGATCGTGATGTTCTCGAGGCTCTCCGCCCTGATCTGCCCATAGACGTACGCCCCGCCCGCAAGATAGAGCGTCTCGTTGCTCTTGAGCGGGATCGCGCCGGCGGAGTACACCCCGGGGCCGATATACACGGTACCTGCGGGGACGTTGTCCGCCGAGACCGGATCCTCCTCGATGGGATTCGCGAAGATGTGCAGGGCGTTGTCCGCCCCGTCCTTCACGCTGCCGTCGTTGTATTCCAAGGTATAATTTGCGCAATATCCGAGATCGAATTCCACGGTGTTGCCGCTCACCTTGGGCTCTACGCCATAGGAGAGCGGGCGGACGGTGACCTCCGAAAGGCTCTCCGCGCCCGCGATCTCCACGCGCATGTGCACCTTCCCCTCGAAATCGAAGAGGACGACCTGCCCCTCGTCCTTTGAATAGGTAAAGGAGAAGAGACGGTTATGGTTGACGCGGGTATCGTAGACGAAGAGTTCCTCGTCCTCGACATAGGCCTTGAGCCGCGAGGAGCTCTCGAGAAGCTCCGGTCCCTCATAGACGGTGAGCTTGGTCTCCGTCACCGTCTTCCCGGGCGTCACGGGGGTATCGTCACCGGGCTTGGGCGGCTCCTCCCCCTCTTTGCAGGCGCCGAGGGCCATGCCCATCGCGAGCGCGGTCAGAATGCAAGCGATCCTCGTCTTTTTTCTCATACTTGTTCCTCCGGCATGGATATGATTTGAACGGCACAGCCGTTAAGCGATGCGAGATATTCTCCCGACTGGGTAAAGACGAACGCCGCCCCCGTCACTTCCCCCTCCTCCTGTACGAAGGTGAAGCCGCGCAGAAAGTTGCGGATGAGGGAGAACCTGCACTCCTCTTCCGTGGGACGTTCTCCCGCGAGCGAGACGTTTTTGACGGTCACGTCCGAGACGAAATGGTCGCTCTCGAAGTTCGGGCGGGTATCGCGGCAGCCGCCGATCGTCGCGGAGAAACGGCGGGCGGAGATCACTTTCACGTTCTCGACGAGAACGCCGTCCACGGAGCCGAGCGGCGTGGGCGCGGTGTGCTGGTCCGACCAGTTGCTGCTGTACAGAATGCGGAAGTCGATCAGCCCCGCCCCGTCGGCGGGCGTCTTTCCGTCCTCGATCGTGATGTTTTTGAACGTCACGTCGCGGATCTCGGCGTTGTTCGCGTTGTGGATGCTCATCACGGCGTTGTGCATGGCGTGGAGCACCGTGATGTCCTCGAAGGTGATATGGGAGAAGGGCACGCCAACCGTCTCATAGCCGAGTTCCATGCTCTGCGCAAGGTCCGTCCAGAGCGTGCAGCGGCGGAAGGAGATATTCTCCGTCTCGCCGTGCTGCGAACGGTTCTCCCAGCGGGGATAGTTCTTGACGACGAGAGAATCGTCCCATGTGCGCACGAAGCAGCCATCCACTTCGATGTCCTTGCAGGATTGCAGGGAGATGCCGTCGCCGTTGGAGCGCGAGGTGATGATCTTGATGTCCTCGATGCGGGAATGCTCCGTGAAGTAGAAGTTCACGCACCAGCCCGCGGGATCGAGCACGGAGAACTCACCGAGATAGACGTCTTTGCAGTTGTTGAATTCGAGGGGAACGGTGACCGTTCCGCGGTCCGCGTCCCGCTCGAAGGCGCTTCCGTCGATGATCCCCCTGCCCGCGACGGCGATGTGCTCTGCGCCCTGCGCGAGGAACTTCCCCCGCACGACGGCGCCGTCCTCGAGGTAGACGAGGGTGTCGCTCGAAAGGTTGATCACGTTTCCCGCGCCGATGCGTTCATCGTTTTGCGCGGTGTGCACGCCCGCGGAGAAGATCTCCGTCTTGGAATAGCCCTGATAGCGGGAGACGCCCTCCCCGTCGTATCCGCTCA
>CANPZH010000142.1 GCA_947589335.1 uncultured Clostridia bacterium
GACAACAAGCCGCAGGTATGCGGCAAATTGTGTGCGCTGCCGCAGGGGAACCCTGCTCCGCGCAGTAATTTTGGGAAACGATCTCGCTCTCTTGCTGTCCCCTTGAGGGGAAAGTGGCGAACATAGTGAGCCGAAAGGGGTGTTGTGCAAATGATGACACCCCCTCAGTCGCTTCGCGACAGCTCCCCCTCAAGGGGGCGCCAAGGCAGAGAGGATACATCATTCCACCTGCGCGAAGTTTTGAATGCGAGGGATCGCGATCACGCCGAAAGGGACGATCTATGAATTTTGCAGAGATCAAATATTACGATATCGCAAACGGAGAGGGGGTGAGAGTCTCCCTCTTTGTTTCGGGTTGCAGGCGGCACTGCAAGGGCTGTTTCAATTCCGTCGCCTGGGACTTCCGCTACGGGCACCCCTTCGACGCGGCGACGGAGGAGAAGATCCTCTCCGCCCTCGAGCCCTACTATATCGCGGGGCTCACCCTGCTCGGGGGAGATCCCTTCGAGCCCGAAAACCAGGTCGCCCTCCTTCCCTTCGTCAAAAGAGTGAAGGCGCGTTTCCCCGGAAAGAACATCTGGTGCTACACCGGATACACCTATCTCGACGGGGGGATCGCCGAGAGGGAAGTGCAGACGCCGGCGACGCGCGAGCTCGTCTCTCTCATCGACGTGTTGGTGGACGGCCGGTTCGAGGAGCCCCTCAAAGACATCCGCCTCAAGTTCCGCGGATCCTCCAACCAGCGGGTGATCGACGTCAAACGCAGTATTTCGAGCGGGAACATAGTACTATATCTGACATAGTATTCAAATTTTACCCCAAAAGCGCGGCAGGAGCCGCGTTTTTGTTGACGAAACGAGCCAAACGGGTTTATAATATGGAAAAGGAGTAAAGTGTCAATGAATAAAACGCAACTCAGAAGATACGCAAAATTGCTTGCCAAAACGGGGATCAACGTCAAAAAGGGGCAGTGGGTCATGGTGACTGCCGAACTTGACCAGCCCGAATTCGTCGAGATGGTCGTCGAGGAGCTCTACCGCGCAGGCGCGGGGAAGGTGACCGTCGAGTGGGCGCATCAGCCCCTGCAGAAGCTCCACTATAAGTATGCGAAGGAGGACGTCCTCAAGAAGATCGAGAAGTGGGAGATCGAGAAGCTCGAACTGAGAAAGAAGGAGCTCCCCGCGATGCTCTATCTCGAATCGGAGGATCCGGACGGGCTCTCGGGCGTCGACCAGGAGAAGTTCACGTCCGTGCGGATGGCGCGGACGAAGGTGATCAAGCCCTACCGCGATGCGATGGAGAACAAGTATCAGTGGTGCATCGCGGCGGTCCCGGGCAAGACCTGGGCGAAGAAGGTCTTCCCCGGGCTCATGGTCAATACCGCAGTCGAGAAATTGTGGGACGCCATCCTCGTTGCCTCCCGCGCGGACGGGAGCGACCCCGTGCGCGAGTGGGCAAGGCACAACGACGAGCTCGCACAGCGTTGCGACAAGCTCAACCGCCTCAAGCTCGTCTCCCTTGAGTACCGCTCGGGGAACGGGACCGACCTCAAAGTCGGGCTCATCGAAGGCAGTTCCTTCAAGGGCGGCGGTGAGGAGACGATCGGGGGCGCCTACTTCAACCCGAACATTCCCTCCGAAGAGATCTTCATCTCCCCCAAAGCGGGATCGGCGGAGGGGATCGTCTACTCCACCAAGCCGCTCTCCTATCAGGGCGAGCTCATCGAGAACTTCTCCGTGCGCTTCGAGGGCGGAAAGGCCGTGGAGGTCAAGGCGGAAAAGAATTGCCATCTGCTCGAAAAGATGATCGCGATGGACGAGGGCGCGGCGATGCTCGGCGAGTGCGCTTTGATCGCATACGATTCTCCCATCAACAACGCGGGGATCCTGTTCTACAACACCCTGTTCGACGAGAACGCAAGCTGCCACCTGGCGCTCGGGAGGGGGTTCAACGAATGCCTGAACGGCTTCGAGACGATGTCTCCCGAGGAGATCAAGGCGAAGGGGATCAACGACAGCATGATCCACGTCGACTTCATGATCGGGAGCGCCGATCTGGACGTCGTGGGCGTGACGAAGAACGGCGAACGCGTGCAGATCTTCAAGGCGGGGAACTGGGCAATATAAAAAAGTTTGGTTTCGAACGATTCTTTGCTTGTTCACAACGGCGCGCCGTGAAGCGGCGTACCGTTGTTCCCTGCGAAAATAATCGTTCGAGGAAACGTGCTCCCGCGCCTTAACCCACGGATCCTCTCGTTCGTTCCATCGGACAACAAGCCGTAGGAATGCGGCAAATTGTGTGCGCTTATGGAAAAGCGTGGTTTTCCAACGCGCAGTCATTTTGGAAAGCGCAGAAGCATTCTCAATCACGTCATACTGCCCCGCGCTTCCTAAATACGTCATTTCGAACGCATGTGAGAAATCTCAATTACGTCATGTTGAGCGTAGTCGAAACATGGACCTTATTACAATGAGGTCCACACTTCGACAGGCTCAGTGTGACGTGATAAGAACGTCATTCTGCCCCGCGCGCAGTTCTGATTCTCTAAGCGCGGCACGAGCGCGGAGCGTGAAGTAGTCGCGCAGAATGCGCGTGTCGAAGAATCGCACCTTATTGTAATGCGGTCCACACTTCGACTACGCTACTTCGTCGCATGCGCTCCTCGTGCCGCCCAAGGAACCATGACAGTAGGAAGGCGGGACAGGGTGACGTAAAAAGAATGTAATGCGGTGTGCCCCTTCGACTTCGCTCAGGGTGACGTATTAAGAACGTCCTTCTGCCTTATTCCCCAATACGTCATCCCGAGCCGAAAAGGCACATACGGAATACGAATTGATTGCCTGCGAGGGATCTCGTCCTTATACGGAACAAAAACAAGGCGTAAAAGCGGTTCAAACTCCCGTTTGGGCGGCATAAAAAGGTGTAAAAGCGGTTCAAACTCTCGTTTGGGCGGTAAAATAACAAGGCGTAAAAGTAGTTCAAACTCCCGTTTGGGCGGCACAAAAAACAAGGCGTAAAGTAGTTCAAACTCCCGCAAACGGGGGCAAAATAGAGGTAAACATCATGATCAAGATCGATATTTTTTCGGGATTCTTGGGCGCGGGGAAGACGACGCTCATCAAGAAGCTCATCAAAGAGGCATATGCGGGCGAGAAGATCGTTCTCATCGAGAATGAATTCGGCGAGATCGGCGTGGACGGCGGATTCCTGAAGGACGCCGGGATCGAGATCACCGAGATGAACTCGGGCTGCATCTGCTGTTCCCTCGTGGGCGACTTTGCCAAGGCGCTCAAAGAGGTCGCGGAACGGTTTTCGCCCGACCGCATCGTCATCGAGCCCTCGGGCGTCGGGAAGCTCTCCGACGTCATCAAGGCCGTCCGCCGCGCGGAAGTGAAGGATAGCGCGCTCAACGCCTTCTGCACCGTGGTCGACGCGAAAAAGTGCAAAATGTACCTCAAGAAC
>CANPZH010000143.1 GCA_947589335.1 uncultured Clostridia bacterium
CTTCACGAGTACCTTATTCCAATTCGTAAAAACTTTTTCTGCCTTCTGCGGCTTACATTCAAACGGATTCATTTGATCCTCCTTGTGCGGCGGTTATTGCCATCGCCGAAAAGAAGTATTCCTCCGCTTGCCAAACATCGAAAAAGTTGTTATAATAGAAAAAAACGAGGTGGATTATGATCGGTTGCGTCATTGCCATGGACAGGGAGGCGGAACTCCTGCTCGATCAAATGGAAATCGAAGATATCCGCACAGTGTACGGAAAGACGGTGCATATCGGGAAGGCGTTCGGGAAGAAGATCGTCCTCGTCGTTTCGGCGGAGGGAAAGGTCAACGCCGCCGCCGGGGCGTGCGCCGCGATCGCTCAGGGCGCGGACGTCGTCCTCAATTTCGGCGTCGCGGGGGGCTTGAAGGCCGAAAATACCGAAGTGGGCGAAGTGTATCTCATCGAAAAGGCGCTCCAATACGACTTCGACCTCAAACAGCTCTCGGGCAAGGAAGTGGGTACGCTCCCGGGAGAGGAGGAAAACTTCTTGCCCCTCTGTGTGCCCCCGCTCCCCTATCCCCGCCGCGCGCTCGGCACGGGCGACCGTTTCGACGACTCGCCTTTTGACCATGCCCTGCTCCTCCGTCTCGGCTGCGACGTGCGGGACATGGAGGGCGGCGCGATCGCCGAAGTGTGCAAGTATGCGGGCGTGCCCTTTGTGAGCGTGAAGGCGATCTCCGACGTGTACGGCTCGGGCTCGACGACCGAACAGTTCCGCAAAAATTGCGCCTTCGCCCTGCTCAACCTGAAAGCCAACCTCAAAGAAATTTTGCAAGGGCTGGAGTAAGCATGGAAAAAATTCCCTCTTTTCAGAAAAATCATGACGTGTTGCAGCCGGGGCTGCATATGTTCCCGCCCGCAAACAACGTGACGACCTTCGACCTCCGCTTCAAAAAGCCCAACGCGGGAGACTTTATCACGCCCGACGCGCTGCACTCCATCGAGCACATGCTGGCGACCGTCCTTCGCAACAGCCGCGAAAAGGAGAACATCGTCTACTTCGGGCCGATGGGCTGCCGCACGGGGTTTTACCTTCTCACCGTGCATTTGAGCTATGACGAAGTTCTTTCTCTCCTCAAGGAGTGCATTCCCGTTGCGCTTTCCCTCGAAGAGGTGCCGGGCGCAAAGCGGGAGGAGTGCGGAAACTACCTCGCGCACGACCTTGAAGGCGCAAAAGAAGAACTCAAAAAGTACCTTGAAATTTTGGAGCGCTTATGATTGATTTAGGCGATTGGAACGAAGTCCTCAAACCTCTTTTCGAGGATCCGCGCTATCTGAAGATCCGCGAATTCTTGAAGTACGAATATTCACACTATGTCGTCTATCCCGATATGTACGATCTATACAACTGCTTCCGCTTTACGCCGTTTGAAAAGGTGAAGGTCGTTCTCCTCGGGCAGGATCCCTACCACGAGCCCGGTCAGGCGCACGGGCTGTGCTTTTCGGTGAAGGAGGGCGTAAAAAAGCCGCCGTCGCTCGAGAACATGCTCAAAGAGCTCAAAGACGACTTGGGCTTCGACCCGCCGAGATCGGGCGATCTCACCAAGTGGGCGAAGGAGGGCGTGCTCCTCCTCAACACCTCCCTCTCGGTGCGGGAACATCAGGCAAACAGCCATGCGAACTGCGGCTGGAGCTGGTTCACAGACTCCGTCATCTCCCTCTTGAGCGAGAAAAAGGAGCACCTCGTCTTTTTGCTCTGGGGCGGAAACGCAAGGCGGAAAGCTCCCCTTATAGACAGGAGCCGCCATCTCATCCTCGAATGCGCCCACCCCTCCCCTCTCTCGGCGTATAACGGATTCTTCGGCTGCCGCCACTATTCCAAGACAAACGAATATCTTGTCTCGACGGGACAGTCCCCCGTCGATTGGCGGCTCGGGGAATAGGCGCCTTTAAGACGTTCCCATAAAAACTTTTTTCGGGAGGCTCTATGTCGTTCGATCTTCAATATCTTCTCTATCTGCAGGAATTCCGCGAAGCCGTAAACGGTGCTTCAACGATTTCTTTCTCCCTTTGAGCGAGATCTCTTACGGCGTGTTCATCTGGATGATCGCCTGTGTGCTGTTTTGGGCGGCGGATAAGCGGAGCGGCAGGGCAATGTTCCTCAACCTCGGATCTCGCGCTTTCTGATGCAGTTTTTGAAACTCACCTTCTGCGTCTACCGTCCGTGGGTGCGATGCGGGGACATCAAGCCCCTCGAGAGCGCCTCGGGCTACTCCTTCCCGAGCGGACACAGCGTGACCGCCGCCTCCAACTACGGAACGCTGATCGAGCGCTACCGCAAGCGCCGCGCGTTCTGCATTTTGATGGCGGCGCTCATCGTGCTCACGATGTTCTCCCGCAACTATATCGGCGTACATACACCGCAGGACGTCTGCGTGGGCGCGCTCCTCGGGATCCTCGTCGTCATCGGCGGCTCCTTCCTTTGGCGGCTGCTCGAAGACCATCCCAAATGGGACTTCCTCATTCCCGCAGCCGGTGCGCTCCTTTCGGCGGCGTTCTCGCCTCCACGTCATTCCGACGGTGTTCTTTCCTCCACGTCATTCCGACGACCGAAGGGAGGAGGAATCTAAGGTCGAGATCCCTCGGCGTTGCCTCGGAATGACGTAATAAAAGGGCGGGGCAGAATGACGTTCTTAATACGTCACCCTGTCCCGCCTATCTACTGTCATGGTTCCTTGGGCGGCACGAGGAGCGCATGCGACGAAGTAGCAGGCGCGGCGCGGCATAAAGCCGCGCCGTCCTTTACGTCATGTTGAGCGCAGTCGAAACATGGACCGCATTATTACAAGGTGCGATTCTTCGACTCCACTTCGTTCCGCTCAGAATGACGTGATTAGAAACAACACCCCCCTCAGTCACTCACTTCGTTCGTGACAGCTCTTTGCGGCAGCAGGGACCGCCGCAAAGCCCGTCGCGGTTGCCACCGCTCCCGTCACGGCACCGCTCACAGTGCACCGCACTGTTGAGCAGAATGGCGCCGTTCCCCCCTCAAGGGGGCGCCAAGGGAGTTTTTCTTGCTGTCCCTTTTAGGGAAAGTGGCGAACGCAGTGAGCCGAAAGGGTTTTGACAAACTTTCGGAAAACCCCTCAGTCATTCGCAGGCTCATGACAGCTCCCCTAATAGGGGCGCAAAGAGGAATTTGCTTCCCCAAATTACTGCGCGGAGCAGGGTTTCCCTGCGGCAGCGCACTCCATTTGCGCGATACCTCGCGCTTCGTGTCTGCGCAAGGCAGACCGTGGGCGGGCGACGGAGCTACATGAAATCGAACTTCCTAACCCCTCGCAAATTTCTTTGCCCTCGGTATGCTCCGCAGGGAGTCCTGAATAAAGAAATTTGCGAAAGAAGCGAGCAAGCAATCGCGTGAACTTTTTTCGATCGGATATTATTCCTCCGAGAAGGTGAGC
>CANPZH010000144.1 GCA_947589335.1 uncultured Clostridia bacterium
TGTCATGGTTCCTTGGGCGGCACGAGGAGCGCATGCGACGAAGTAGCGTAGTCGAAACATGGACCGCATTACAATAAGGTGCGATTCTTCGACTTCACTTCGTTCCGCTCAGAATGACGTATTAAAAAGGACGTAAAAAGCGCGGGGCAGAATGACGTATTAAAAAGAGCGGGAGACGCTCCCCTTTCTTGGCGCCCCCTTGAGGGGGAGCTGGCGAGGCGTTAGCCAAGACTGAGGGGGTGTTATCATTTGTGCAACACCCCTTTTGGCGCGCATTTGCGCGCCACTTTCTCGGGCGGGTAGAGCCCCGCCCTCGGTCACCGTTCGCGCGGAGAATGCGCTCACTCACCATAAGCCGCCGCCGACAGCCCACTGGGCTGATCGGCAGAATGGCGTCTTATGACCCTCAAGGGGACAGCAAGGATAATCCGCCCTTCTTCAATAATGTACCGCGAGCAGAACCACGCTTCTGCGCTTCCCCAAATCTACTGCGCGTTGGAAAACCACGCTTTTCCATAAGCGCACACAATTTGCCGCATACCTGCGGCTTCGTGTCCGATGGAACGACCGAGAGGAGCATGCGAGTTAAGGCGTGGGAGCATGTTTCCTCGCAAATTTCTTTTCGACCGACACCCCCTCACCGCCTATGGCGGAGCTCCCCCTCAAGGGGGCGCCAAGGAGGGGGGGAGGGAGCAAAGAAATTTGCGAAACTTATTTGCGAATCCTTACCGGATCACATCCGCAACGGTGACCTTCAGGGCGCGGAGCAAATCGGAAAAGGCGACCTCGATCTGGCAGCCGATCTTGCCGCCGCTGAACAGGACGGTCTGCTCCTCGGCGCCGCATTGGAAAAAGGTCGGGAAGGCTTTCTTCATGCCGAGGGGGGAACAGCCGCCGTGCACGTATCCCGTGAGCGGGAAGAGCTCCCTCTGCGGGAGCATGGCGACCGACCGCTCTCCCGCCGCCTTTGCCGCTTTTTTGAGGTCGAGCTCGGCGGCGACGGGGATCACGAAGACGTAATACTTCCGCGGAGAGCCCACCGTCACGAGGGTCTTGTACGTCCTGTCCGGATCCTCGCCGAGGACCCGTGCGACCTCCGTCCCGGACAGTGCGCCGCCCTCGTATTCATGCACCCCGTACGGGATCTGCGCCCTGTCGAGGATGCGCATTGCATTCGTCTTTTCCATCCCAACTCCTTCAAAACGGCGCAGGATCTTTCCCGCGCCGCTTCTTTTTCAAATGATCTCGATCTGGCAGCTTCTCATCGTCTCGATCGCCGCCCTGTGCTTCTCGGGCGTCACGCCCGCGCACGCATATGCGGCGACCCGCACATCCGCCTCCGGAAGGGCGGTCTTCACGAGCAGGGCGTTCGTCACCACGCAGATGTCCGTGCACACCCCGCAGAAGGTGATCACCCCGTATCCCCCCGCCGCCGCATAGCGCGCGAGCGCCTCGCTGCCGAAGGTCGGTTTTTCGAAGATCTTCGCCCCATCGCGCAGGAGCTCCGGGAGGATCTTCCACCCCTCCGTGCCCCTGATGCAGTGCGGAACGGGGAGGAACCTCCCCTCCCGCGTATCCGGATAGCCGGGGGAATGGGTATCCATCGTATAGACGACCTCCTCCGCCCCGTCGATCAGCTTGCGCACGGCGGGAACGATCGCCGCCGCCTCCGCCGTCCCGAGCGGGCCCGTGACGAAGTCGTTTTGCATATCTATGACGACAAGCAGCCTCTTCATAGATCCTTTTTGAGTTCCTTGATGACGAGGTCCGCGATATAGCGGCACCCGCGGTGAGTGGGATGCACGCCGTCCACCGTGAACTGGGAGGGATCGATGTCCTGCGTGAGCCCCGTGAAGATCTCGTCGAGCGGAATGAGCGTGATCTTCTCCCGCGCGGCGATCGAAGAGATGATGTCGTTGAACTTCTTCAGATAGGGACGCATGCGCTGCTTGTCCTCCATGTTGAGCATGAAGGGCTGGAGCAGAATGAGCTTTGCGCCCGTCTCTTTGACGGCGGAGACCAGTTTGCCGTAATGGTCTTCGAACTCCTCTTCCGTGACCTCCTGCCCGAACAGGAAGCGGTGCCATACGTCGTTGACGCCGACGCCGAGGACGACAACGTCCGGCTTCTCGTCGATGACGTCCGTCTGCACGCGCGCGAGCAGATCCGCCGTGCGGTCTCCGCCGACGCCGCGGTTGACGAATTGCAGAGACATCTCCGGATAGAGCAGCCTCAGTTTCCCCGCCGCGATCTTCACATACCCCGCGCCGAGATCGGCGGGATCGAGAAGGTCACGTCCCGATTCGGTGATGGAATCCCCGAAAAACAAAATCTTCATAACAGCCCCCTATTTGCCGAATTTTTCGTGATACATGCCGATGCACTTTTCAATGATCTCCACCGCCTCGTCGCGGTGCGCGATCTCCTTGACCGTCGTCTTCTTGTGCTCGAGCGTCTTGTAAACTTCGAAAAAGTGCATCATCTCGTCGAAGACGTGCTTGGGAAGTTCTTTGATGTCGTAATATTCGTTGTATGTAGGATCTCTATGCGGGATCGCGATGATCTTCTCGTCCAGCGCGCCCCCGTCGATCATCTTGATCACCCCGATGGGATAGCAGGAGACGAGCGTCATCGGATAGATGACCTCCCCCGAGAGGACAAGCACGTCGAGCGGGTCGCCGTCGTCGGCAAGCGTGCGCGGGATAAAACCGTAGTTGGACGGATAGACCGTAGAGGTATAGAGAACGCGGTCAAGGCGCAAAAGGCCGGTCTCCTTGTCCAGCTCGTACTTTGCCTTGCAGCCCTTCGGGATCTCGATGAGCGCCTCGAAAGACTTCGGAGTGATTCTTGCTTCGCCGATATCGTGCCAAATATTCATTCTTTGTTCTCCTTTCGCTCTTTTCATTTTAGCACAATTCAAGGCGGTTATCAAGGCTCGGAAATAAATTTTCGGAAAAATTTTCGGATTTTGCGGAAATATACTTTGACATTCGGAAAGTTTTATGCTATATTGATAACGCTTACCGAACGGTAAGCGTTTGAGCCGTTGCAGAAGTACCCAAGAGGCTCAAGGGGCTCCCCTGCTAAGGGAGTAGTACCTGTGAAAGGTAGCACGAGTTCGAATCTCGTCTTCTGCGCCACACAGAAACACCACAATATATTGTGGTGTTTCTGCTTATTTTTACACAATATATCGTATTTTGGGGGAAATATGGTACATCCGTGGTACAAAAGCAGCGCTGCTTTTCGGATCTTTTCCCGCCTCAAAATCTCAGAAAAATGTCGGGATCAAGTGAGAAAAGGTTCAAAAAACGGCCGACGCAATGCCAAAAAAAGAAAAGCGCACCCTCATTACCGTAGTTCCCATAGGGAATTTAGGTAAGTCGCCGCTCAAAGAGAATTAGGCGTGGCGTGAAGCCACGCCTT
>CANPZH010000145.1 GCA_947589335.1 uncultured Clostridia bacterium
TCCCCGCGATCTTCTCCGATTCGTGGAGATTCATCTGGCAACCGTATGTCACGATATGATACTTCATACGACAACCTCCCCGAGCACTTTCCCGACGCTTTCGCGGATCACGAGTTCACAGCGTTCATCCAATGCCGTTTGGCTCCTGTTGATGAGCACGAGATGACTGCCGCGGAACATATCCACAAACCCGGCGGCGGGATAGACCGTGAGCGACGTGCCCGCCACGATGAGGAGATCGGCCCGAGAGATGGCGTCGATTGCGCCCTCTATGACTTCGCCGTCGAGCGGCTCGCCGTAAAGCACGACATCGGGCTTGATGATCCCCCCGCACGTGCAGCGCGGAACGCCCTCGGAGGCCGCAATCTGCTCGGCCGAGTAAAATTTATGACACTTCAAGCAATAGTTTCGGTGCACGCTTCCATGCAACTCATAGACTTTCTTGCTCCCCGCGGCCTGGTGCAGACCGTCGATATTCTGCGTGACGACCGCAAGGAGCTTCCCCTCCCGCTCCCACTCCGCGAGCTTGAGGTGCGCCGCGTTCGGCTTCGCCCAAAGCGGGAGCATCTTGTCGCGGTAAAAGCGGTAGAATTCTTCGGTGTGGGAATAGAAATAGTCGCTCGAAAGCATGACTTCGGGCGGAACGTCGTATTTTTGGCGGTAGAGCCCGTCCTCCGAACGGAAATCGGGGATGCCGCTCTCCGTGGATACCCCTGCGCCGCCGAAAAAGACGACGCGGCTGCTTTCCTGCAAAAGTTCTTTCAATGTCATGGGGAACCTCCGATGTTCCATTATACCATAAAATAAGGAAGATTTCAACAAATGCGGGCGCATTTCATAAATTTTTCGCGGAAGACGAATACTGCATTTGATGAAAAAATCCGTTAAGATCCTGCTCGCCGCATCCGGGATCCTCCTTGCGATCCTCCTCGGCTTGCTCCTCTTCTATCTGATCGCGACGGCGGGCGCAAAGCTCGATCCCGCGAAACTCGCCCTTGCGGAGAGCGCCGTGACCGTCTACGACGCCGAGGGCGGAAAACTCGACGCCCCGGCGGGGGAACGCGCGCCCTTCTCCTCCTTCCCCGCCCATCTCCCGAACGCCTTCGTCGCCGTCGAAGACAAGCGGTTCTATTCGCACGGGGGGCTCGACCCGAAGCGGATCGCAAAGGCGGCATTCAAGAACCTTTCCTCCTTCTCCTTCCGCGAGGGAGCCTCCACGATCTCCCAGCAGCTGATCAAGAACACCCATCTCTCGGGCGAAAAGACCCTCGCGCGCAAGCTCAAAGAGATCAAACTCGCCCGCGCGCTCGAAAAAAATTACACGAAGACGGAGATCCTGGAGCTCTATCTCAACTCCATCTACTTCGGGCACAGCGCCTTCGGGATCACCGACGCCGCGGGCTACTACTTCGGGAAGTCCCCCTCGGAGCTCTCCCCCGCCGAGAGCGCGACCCTTGCCGCCCTCGTGAAGTCCCCCAACCGCTATTCCCCCTTCAAGGACCCAAAGGTCTGTCTCTCCCGCCGCAATTTCGTGCTCTCGCTGATGGCGGAGCAGGGCTATCTCTCCCCTGCGGAGGCGGAAAGGGCGAAAGGAGAGCCCCTCCCCGCAGAGCCCGCACCCTCCAAGGGCGAGAGCGCCTACCTCTCCCTCGTGTTCGAGGAGCTCAGCGCGCTCTTCCCCGAGACGGGCCCGGAGAGCGGCATCAGGGTGTACACCGACCTCGACCCCGCCCTGCAGAGCCTGCTCGAAGAGACCGCAGCGGACTCCGATCTCACCCTTCTCGTGCGCGGACGGGAGGGCGGGATCCGCGCCCTGCACTCCACCTGCGGGATCTTAAAGCGGCTGCCCGCCTCCACCGTAAAGCCGCTCGCCGTCTACGGGCCCGCGCTCGAGGAGAACCTCATCTGCCCCGCGACGCCCATTCTCGACGAGGAGACGGACTTCGGGGGATACCGCCCCTCCGACTACGGCGGCGCAACGGGCGGCTACATGAGCGCGCGGTATGCCCTCGCGCACAGCGTGAACGTGCCCGCGGTGAAGCTCCTCAACGCCCTCGGGACCGGCCGTGCGAGCGGATACCTCGAACGGCTCGGCCTCCCCGTGCCCCAAGAAGACCGCACGCTCGCGCTCGCCCTCGGCGGCATGAGCGAGGGCTACACCCTCCCCGCGCTCGCGGACGCCTATGCGGCGTTCTCCCATGGCGGGATCTTCTCCCCCTCTTCGGCGATCGCCCGCGTCGAGGACGGGCAGGGAGGTGTGCTCTATGAGAGAAAAGCCGCCGGGAAGCGGGTCTTTTCGGAGGACGTCGCCTGCCTCATGAACGACATGCTCAAGACGGCGGCGCAGGAGGGAACCGCGAAGCGGCTGAAGGGACTGCCCTTCGAGGTCTGCGCCAAGACGGGCACGGGAGGCGGCGCCGCGGGAAATACCGATGCCTACACGATCGCCTATACGACGGAGGACGTCGTCGCCGTCTGGCTCGGCAACCGCGACAATTCCCCCGTGCAGGCGACGGGAGGCGGCGCCCCCGCGTCGATCGCGAGAGACCTTCTCGCGGCGATCTATGCCTCGCACGCTCCCGCGCCCTTCCCGATGAGCGAAGACGTCGTCGAAGCGGGCTATGACCGCGAGGAATACGAGAACCGTCACCGCCTGATCCTCTCCGACCCCCTCGCGCCCGACTTTCTCACTCCCCGCGAGCTCTTCCGGAAGAGCGCTCTCCCCGAGGGCGTGAGCACGAAATTCTCCCGCCCGCACATCGAGACGCCGCAGATCCGCGTGGAAAACGGCTCCGTCAGGATAATACTATGTCAGACAGAGTACTATGATTACGTCGTAAAAAGGCAATGTGGAAAGGAAAAAACGACGATCTACAGCGGAAAATACCGCAAAGAGCTCTTCGATAACTCGGTTTCGGGCGGTAAGACGTACGTCTATACCGTGATCCCCTTCTATGCGGGGATCGAGGGCGAAGCGGTCACCCTGCCCTCCGTCTACATCAAAAAATCGCCGGGGATCCCCGACGATTGGTGGATGACTGAGCAGGAAAGGGTTAAAGGGCGATCACTTCTTTGCTGAGGAGAGCTTCCTCCATGAGCGCCTCTACATCGAGCTTTTTCTCCTCCTCTTCGATGAAGGAGAGCTTGGGGCGGATCGCGGGGAAGTCGGGCAGAAAGACGGTGCAGCAGTCCTCATAAGGGAGCACGGAGGTCTCATAGGTGCCGATCTGCTTGGCGACGGAAATGATCTCGTCTTTGTCGAAGCCGATCAGCGGCCGCAGAACGGGGAGGGTGACGACCGCGTTCGAAGAGGTGATCCCCTCGATCGTCTGGCTCGCGACCTGCCCGAGGCTCTCGCCCGTGATCAGGCACTTTGC
>CANPZH010000146.1 GCA_947589335.1 uncultured Clostridia bacterium
AGTCGAATTTGCGGGGATAGGTCTGCCCCGTCACGCCATAGACGCGGCTGTATCCGAGCTTTGCGACGACGCGACGCTGGAGCTCTTTGACCTTCTCCTCGTCGCCGTCGAACAGCTCGAGGAAGCTCGCCTGTGTGCCCGTCGTCCCCTTCACCCCCCGCAGCTTGAAGCGGGAGAGGATCCCCGTGAGGCTCTCGTAGTCCATCATCAGGTCCTGCAGCCAGAGCGTCGCGCGCTTGCCGACCGTCGTCAGTTGGGCGGGCTGCAGGTGGGTGAACCCGAGCGTGGGCAGATCCTTGTATTTCAGGGCGAACGCCCTGAGCTCATCCATCACGTTGACGAGCTTTTTGAGCAGGATCTTCAGCCCGTCCTCCATGATGATGAGCTCGGAGTTGCAGTCCACGAAACAGCTCGTCGCGCCGAGGTGCAAGATCCCCGCCGCGTGCGGAGCGACGTCGCCGTATGCCTTCACATGCGCCATCACGTCGTGCCGCACCCTGCGTTCGTATTCCTCCGCCTTCGCATAATCGATGTTGGTGAGATTGACCTTCAGCTCGTCGACCTGCGCCTGCGTGATCGGAAGCCCCAGCTCCATCTCGCTCTCCGCCAGCGCGATCCACAGTTTCCGCCAAAGGAGGAAACGCTTCTCGTCTCCGAAGTTTTGGAGCATCTCTTTGCTCGCATAGCGGGTGTTCAAGGGGTTTTCGTAGTATAGTTTGTCAGACATAGTACTCTGCTAACCTCATTTTTTCAAGGTTTCGGGTTCGGGATAGTCCACTCCGAAGGTCTCCGCAGTCACTTTTTTCATCTTTTGTGTTGCGAGCGGCCTGTCGCGGCTGTCCGTCGGCGTTTCCGCGATCTCGTCCACGACGTCCATCCCCTCGATGACCCTGCCGAACGCGGCGTACTGTCCGTTGAGGAAGTCGGCGTCCCCGTGCATGATGAAAAATTGGGAGCCTGCGGAATCGAGCTTGACCGCACGCGCCATCGAGAGCACTCCCCGCGTGTGCGACAGCGGGTTCTTATGCCCGTTGCAGGGGAACTCGCCGCGGATGCAGTAGCCGGGGCCTCCCATGCCGGTGCCCGTGGGATCTCCCCCCTGGATCATGAAATCCTTGATCACACGGTGGAAGATCAGGCCGTCGTAGAAACCTTTTTTGACCAGTGAAAGAAAGTTACGCACTGTGTTGGGTGCCGCCTCGGGCAGAAGCTCGGCGCGGAAAGTCTTGCCGTTTTCCATTTCGAATGTAACGATCGGGTTACTCATCCTCTTCTTCCTCCTCATATTTTTCCACCAATGTACCCGCTTCTTCGAAAAGCTGCATGGAGAAGTCGTCGGGATACCCCTCTTTGTAGACGACCCTCTTCACACCTGCATTGATGATCATTTTCGCGCAGATCACACAGGGCTGATGGGTGCAGTAGAGCGTCGATCCGTCGATGTTGACGCCGTATTTCGCCGCCTGGATAATGGCGTTCTGTTCGGCGTGGGCGGCAAAGCAGAATTCGTGCCGCGTGCCGCTGGGGATCCCCATCTTCTCGCGCAGGCACTCCCCCCGCTCCATGCAGGAGCGGATGCCCGCGGGCGCCCCGTTATAGCCCGTAGCCATGACGCGCTTATCGCGCACGATGATCGCTCCGACCTTGCGGCGGAGGCAGCTTGCCCATGTTCCCACCTCTTCGGTGAGGCTCATAAACCGACGGTCCCACTTCTCCATTGCAGACCCTCCTGAATACATTATACCATAAAAGACGGATAATGGCAAACTTACGCAAAAAAATCTTCGGAAAATTTTGCGCAAACCGTTTGATATTTCCTTCCGCACGTTTATAATAGATAGGAACGGAGATCCAAATAACTCCAAGGAGGTTCTTATGAATATCAAACCATTGTTCGACAAGGTCGTCGTCGAGGCGGTGACCAAGGAAGAAAAGACGAAGAGCGGCTTCATTCTCCCCTCTTCCGCGCAGGAAAAGCCGCAGACCTGCGTCGTCGTTGCAGTCGGTCCCGGCGGGATCGTCGACGGCAAAGAGACCGTGATGCAGGTGAAAGTGGGCGATAAAGTCCTCTGCTCCAAATATGCGGGCTCGGACTTCAAGGTAGACGGCAAGGAATTCACCATCATCAAACAGAGCGATATCCTCGCGATCGTCGAATAACTTCTCCCGGTGCGCTTCCGCACGGAACATGATCCGAAAATAATCAAAAAGGAATGGAGTAAATATTATGGCAAAGCAAATCAAATACGGAGATGACGCGAGAAAGGCGCTCGAGACGGGCGTCAACGTGCTCGCGGATACGGTCAAGATCACCCTCGGCCCCAAGGGCCGCAACGTTGTGCTCGATAAGAAGTTCGGCGCTCCCCTCATCACGAACGACGGCGTCACGATCGCAAAGGAGATCGAACTTCCCGATCCCTTCGAGAACATGGGCGCACAGCTCGTGAAAGAGGTCTCCACCAAGACGAACGACGTCGCGGGAGACGGGACCACGACCGCAGTCCTGCTTGCGCAGGCGATCATCCGCGAGGGCCTCAAGAACCTTGCGGCCGGCGCAAATCCCATCATCTTAAAGAAGGGCATCGACAAGGCGGTGAGCGCCGCAGTCGAGCAGATCAAGTCCATCAGCAAGACGGTAGACGGCAAGACGGCGATCTCGCAGGTCGCCTCGATCTCCGCGGGAGATGAGACCGTCGGCGAACTCATCGCAAACGCGATGGAGATCGTCGGCAAAGACGGCGTCATCACCGTCGAAGAGGGCAAGTCCATGACGACCGAACTCACCACCGTCGAAGGGATGCAGTTCGACCGCGGCTACGCCTCTGCCTACATGGCGACCAACCTCGACAAGATGGAAGCCGTTCTCGATTCCCCTTACATCCTCATCACCGACAAGAAGATCTCCAATCTTCAGGAGATCCTCCCCATCGTCGAACCCCTTGCACAGCAGGGCGCGAGACTTCTCATCATCGCGGAGGACGTCGAGGGCGACGCGCTCGCGGCGCTCATCGTCAACAAGCTGAAGGGCGTGTTCAACTGCGTCGCGGTGAAGGCTCCCGGCTTCGGCGACAGGAGAAAGGCGATGCTCGAAGACATCGCAGTCCTCACGGGCGGCACGGTCATCTCCTCCGACCTCGGCTATGAATTCAAGGACGTCACCCCCGATATGCTCGGGCGGGCGAACCAGGTCAAAGTCGACAAGGACAACACCACGATCATCGACGGCGCAGGCGACAAGGAAGCCATCAAGGC
>CANPZH010000147.1 GCA_947589335.1 uncultured Clostridia bacterium
CTCTGCGCCGCGCTTATACGTCCCCTCCCGCTTGTCGACCGTCACGCCCGGCCAGTTCCCGACGTATGCGGTCGAACCCGTCAGCAGATTGAAGAGCGTCGTCTTCCCGCAGTTCGGGTTCCCCGCAAGGGCAAACTTTTTCATTTTTCCACCTCCAACATGACACAGGCCGCCTCCGTCGCGCGAAGGGTCAGCTCATAGCCGCGGATCGTGATCTCCAGCGGATCCCCGAGCGGCGCCTTCTTGCGCAGCAGGACTTCCGCACCGGGCGTCACCCCCATGTCGAACAGCCTGCGGCGGATCTTTCCTTCGCCCGAGACGGACTTGATCTGCCCCCTCTCGCCGACGGAAAATTCATTGAGCAATTTTTGCATGGATCTTAACCTCCGATCATTGATATGCGATAAAGTATCTGCCGAGCCCTCGAGTTAGCAACGGCGAACTCATTTCCCAAAGGAAAGCGCACTTTCATCGTGCGCGATCAAACTTCTATGCGACGTAAATGCGGGAGGCGACGTTCTTGTCGAGCGCGAGCCGCCCTTCCTTTACGATGCAGACGGCGCTGCCTCCGCTCGAAGAGAGAACGGTGATGGAGGAATCCGTCATGATCCCGAGATTGGCGAGATGTTTTTTGGTCTTTTCATCCAGGATGATGCGAACGATCTTCATCTCCCGCCCCACCGGCGCAAGCAGCAAAGGCATCTTCTCTCCTTCCGCGGGATCGAGTTCGTCATTGCGAACCAAGACCCCCGAGAAAAAGCGCTTTTCCGCGCTTTCCGTGTCGTATTTTATCACGGATCTTTCCCCTTGTCAACTGTTTGAAGGGCATTTTTCCAAAAAAAGTTCGCCAATGCGAACTTTTTTTCTGCCATGAAAATTTGCGGAAGATCACGGCGCGGGGAGCGCGGGCGTCTCCTCCGGGGCGCCGATCGTGATGTTGCGAATCGACTTTGCGAGCCTTCTTGCCGACTTGTTCCCGAGGTTCCTCTCCAAAAACGCCATGTTGACCCCCTCCCACACGAACAGGGTGCCGCTGATGTTGATCAGGTCGAACCACAGTTCATAGTTGTGCAGAAGGTAGCTCACGACGAGGATCACCGCGCCCGTGGCGATCAGCGAACAGCCGCTCAAGAGCTTCTGTCTGTTTCCCTTCAGCGTGCGGTATGCCGCGAGGAACACATTCTGACGGATGATATTTTCGCATTCCTCTTTGGTGTAATCGCCGAAATCCTTGATGACGATATTGAGATCCAGCTTGAATTTCCGCGGAAGCAGCGCGACCGCCTCTCCGAGATCGGAAAACAGCTTGTCGCTGAGCTTCTCGATCTTCTCTCCGCCGAAGTTGGGATTGATCAGCTCCGCAAACGTATCGTAGACGAGTTCGAGCGTGGCGACGTTGCCTTCGATCGAAAAATAGTGCTGTAACAGTTGCATCTTCAATTCTTTTCCGATTTTCATCCTCTCCTCCCCGCGTGCGGACGCCCTCTTTCTTGCGGCATTATAGCACACTCTGCGGAAAATTTCAAGCGGTCTTCCCGCTGCGGCGCAAAATCATTGAGACGCCGATGACCGCATGATCAGATCGAGAAAGATCTCGCAGCATTTTGGGAGGACCTGATATTTCTTCCACGCGATGTCGAGATGGGAGATCACTGCGGGATAGAGCGGACGGAAGGTCAGTTCGCCGTCGTTTGCGCCGATGATCTTATCGAGGCAGATCGCATACCCCACGCCCTCGCGCACGAGCAGGGAGGCGTTGTAGAGCAAATCATAGGTGGCGACGATGTTGAGTTCGTCCGTCCTCCTCCCGCCCCATGATAGTACATTGATTCATGCCTGCCAATTATATCAACCGATAAAATATAAGTATTTGACATATCATCTTCGTTGCGGTATAATAGATATAGATATAGTCGCGGGAGGCGGTATGGACAGCAGGGCATTTTGCGAAGCGATGGCAAACAGGACGCACATCGAGGCGGGTTCCGGACTGCATCTGCATATGCACGAGATGGCGCAGCGGGCGCTCTGGTACACGGCGGAGATCAACGGGAGCTATCACAGTCCGGAGGAGCTGAGAAAGCTCTTCTTCGAACTGATCGGGAAGGAATGCGACGAGACCTTCGGGCTCTTCCCCCCTTTCCACACCGATTACGGGCTGAACATCTCCCTCGGAAAGCACGTCTTCATCAATTCGGGCTGCTGTTTTCAGGACCAGGGAGGGATCGAGATCGGCGACGGCGTTCTGATCGGGCACCAAGTTGTGATCGCCACCCTCAACCACGACCTCGGCATGGAGAGCCGCGGTAGCATGACCCCCGCGCCCGTGAAGATCGGAAACGGCGTATGGATCGGCGCGCACGCCACGATTCTGCCCGGCGTTTCGGTCGGCGATGGCGCCGTGATCGGCGCGGGAGCGGTCGTCACGAAAGACGTCCCCGCCGGCACCGTCGTCCTCGGCGTCCCCGCAAGACCTGTCAAAAAAATCGAAAAATGAGGTGATCGCATGAAAGTAATCTTGTTCAACGGAAGTCCCCGTGCGGGCGGCTGTACCTTTACGGCGCTCTCCGAGATCGCGAACGCTTTGAACGGGCAAGGGATCGAGACGGAGATCCTGCAGATCGGAGCCCGTCCCGTGCAGGACTGCATCGGCTGCGGCGGATGCGCAAAGACGGGATCCTGCGCCTTTACGGACGATCCCGCAAACGCATGGATCGAAAAGGCGAAGTCGGCAGACGGATTCGTCTTCGGAACGCCCGTCTACTACGCGCACCCTTCGGGGCGGCTCCTTTCGGTGATGGACAGAATGTTCTACGCGGGAGGCAAATATTTTGCGCACAAGCCCGCGGCCGTCGTCGCCTCCGCCCGCCGCGCGGGAACGACCGCAAGCCTCGACGCGGTCGCAAAATACCTCGGGATCTCCCAGATGCCCGTGGTATCCTCCACTTATTGGAACATGGTCCACGGGAGTTCGCCCGAGGACGTGAAGCAGGACCTCGAGGGCATGGAGACGATGAAAAACGTCGCGCTCAATATGGCTTGGCTGCTGAAATGCATCGAAGCGGGAAAGCGCGCCGGGATCATGGCTCCCCCCACGGAGAAGACCGTGAAGACGAATTTTATCAGATAACGATCAAGGAGAACGATCATGCTTGGAAATTTTACTTACTGTAATCCGACCAAACTTTACTTCGGCAAAAATGCGCTCGAGGGGCTCGACGCGG
>CANPZH010000148.1 GCA_947589335.1 uncultured Clostridia bacterium
TCGAAGTATCGCGCTTAATGTCATTCCGAACGCATGTGAGGAATCTCAATTCCGTCATTCTGCCCCGCGCGAAGTTCTGATTCTCTAAGGGCGGCACGAGCGCCAACGGCGCGAAGTAGCGGAACGAAGTGGAGTCGAAGAATCGCACCAAACGTCATTCCGAACGTATGTGAGGAATCTCGGCCTTAGATTCCTCCTCCCTGCGGTCGTCGGAATGACGTAAGGGAGACGGTCGTCGGAATGACGTAAGGGAGACGGTCGTCGGAATGACGTGGGTGGAGCATTGCAATTCTGCTCAACAGCCCAGTGGGCTGTGAGCTGCAATGCGACAGGAGGCGTGGCCTCGCCGACGGGCTTTGCGGCGGTCCCTGCCGCCCAAAGAAAAGGACGGCCGTCGGCAGAGCGGGAACGCAGTCAGAAATCCCAGCGGGGGATGAAGGCGGTTTCGGCGCTCTCCTTTTCCTGCGTATAGAGGTTCCCGAATCCGAGCGAGAGGGCATAGTCGAGCACCCGACGGTATTCCCGCGCAGTCAGCCGCCGGTTGAGCTCCGGAAAGTTTTCGATCTTTCCCATCGGCGTGTATTGCCGCATGAGCGAAACGGGCGCGTCCGCAGGCAGAATCTCCTTCAAGACATCGAGCACATGCAGACTGTCCGACGTGCACATCGGCATCACGAGATGCCGCACGAGGATCCCCGAGAGGAGCTTCCCGTCTTCGCTCCATACGATCGGTTTCTGCGCCATGTAGGCGATGGCTTCCCGCGCGGCTTCGAAATAGTCCTGCCGTCCGGTGTAGCGGAGAGAGAGCTCGGGCGAGTAAAATTTGAGATCGGGCAGCCATACGTCGACAAAGGGAGCGATCTCTTCGAGGGCGGAGACGAGGCAATATCCGCCCGAATTGTAAACGACGGGGATCTCCGGCTTGTACAGGGAGAGCGCCTCGGCGACGAGGGGGGAGACGTGGTCGGGCGTGACGAGGTCGAGATTTTCCGCCCCCATGTCCTCGAGACGGCGGAAGATGTCCGAAAGCTCCTTGGGCGTGACCGCCTTTCCGCGCTCTGCCCGCGAAACTTCGTAGTTCTGGCAGAAGACGCATCTCAAATTGCAGCCGCCGAAGAAGACGGTGCCGCTCCCGTTGCGATGGGAGATGCAGGGTTCCTCGAAGGGGTGAAGATAATATTTCGCGACGGTGAGCCCCTTCACGCCGCACCGACCGACGGTTTTTTCCCTGTCTGCCCCGCACTTTACGGGGCAAAGCGTGCAATCCATAAAAAAAGCATAGCACATTTCAGCGGAAAAGTCAATGGAAAGCGCGGCGCCGTGCGATTCTCGCACGGCGCCGCGCCTCTCCGCCGCGGGCGGGGCGCATATTGCGCCCCGCCCGCGGCGTTCTATCGTCCGCCTTGGTTTTCCGCGCATTCTTCACGGCGAAAAAAGATCGCACCCGTTTTCGGTTGACTTTTTCGCGCGCGCTCCCTATAATAGGAATGTACGACAGAGAGGAATTCCCATGAGAAGATTTTTTACGAGCGAGAGCGTGACGGAAGGGCATCCCGATAAGGTCTGCGACCGTATTTCCGACAGTATTTTAGACGAACTCCTGAGGCAGGATCCCTTCACCCGTGCGGCGGTGGAGTGCTGCGCCGCCTATAACACCCTCTTCATCACGGGAGAGGTGACGAGCAAGGCCTCGGTGGACTATGAAAGCGTGGCGCGTTCCGTCATCAAGGAGATCGGCTATCATGCGGGGGACTTTGCCTACGACAAGTGCAACGTCATCGCCCTCGTGCATGCGCAGTCTCCCGATATCGCCCTCGGCGTCGACTCTTCCCTCGAGAAGAAGGCGGGAGGGGACGACAAAGATCTCATCGGCGCGGGCGACCAGGGCATGATGTTCGGCTATGCCTGCCGCGAGACGGAGGAGCTCATGCCTCTCCCCATCGTGCTCGCACACAAGCTCGCCTTCCGTCTTGCGCAGCTCCGCAAGGAGAAGATCGTCGACTATCTCCGTCCCGACGGAAAGACGCAGGTCACCGTCGAATACGACGGCAAGACGCCCGTCCGCGTGGACGCCGTCGTCATCTCCGCCCAGCACAACACCCACGTTGCGCACGAGCAGATCGAGCGGGACATGAAGGAGCTCGTCGCAAAGGCGGTGATCCCTTCAGAGCTTCTCGACGAAGACACCAAATATTTCATCAACCCGACGGGAAGATTCGAGATCGGCGGTCCCGAGGGGGATTCCGGGCTGACGGGCAGGAAGATCGTCGTCGATACCTACGGCGGCAGGAGCCCGCACGGCGGGGGAGCGTTCTCGGGGAAGGATCCCACCAAGGTCGACCGCAGCGCCGCATACATGGCGCGCTATATCTGCAAAAACATCGTGGCGGCGGGGCTTGCGGACGAGATGGAACTTCAGGTCGCATACGCGATCGGCGTTGCGCGGCCCGTCTCCGTCTTCGTCGATACCTTCGGCACGGGGAAGCTCCCGGACGACAGGATCGCGGAGATCGTGAAGGGGGAGTTCGACCTCCGTCCCGCGGCGATCATCGAAACGCTCGGTCTGCGCCGTCCCATCTATGCCGAGACTTCGTCCTACGGACACTTCGGCAGGGACGCCTATCCGTGGGAGAGGCTCGACCGTGCGGCGGACCTCAAAAAATATCTGAAATAACCGGACAAGGGGAAACGGCGCGCCATCGGCGCGCCGTGTTGTATCGGAAGGGAAAACGGAGAGATCCGCCGCGGCGCGGGCGGGCCGTTTGGCGGAATTGACAAACATCTTTGCAAAATTGCAAAACATCTTTTCTTGATTTTCGGCATATGCCGTGAGAAAATCGAAGCAAAAGGAGGTTTGTCATGAAAAAACTCAGCCGGTTTAACGCCATGTTTCTCGTCTTGGGAGTAGCCGTGCTCGCGGCGGGACTGCTGCACACGGGGATCGTCTACGGGCTCGAAGCCGCCCGCCAGCAGAGGGAGCCGGTCTCCACGGGGTTTCCCCCCGAGGGGATGCTCTTGCTCTTCGTGCCGTATGCGCTCGCGCTCTGCCTGCTTGCAGCCGTCTGGTTCTGCCTGCATGAGAGGCGGCGGGGCGCGGGCAGGCTCGACGCTGCGATCCGCACCTGCGGTCTTCTCGCCGCTTTGGCCGTGTGTGCAGGGATCCTCACCGCCGTCCTCGTTCTGATCGCTTCGGGCGGC
>CANPZH010000149.1 GCA_947589335.1 uncultured Clostridia bacterium
CCCCGCGAGCGTGCCCTCCTTCGTCACATGCCCCACGATGAAGAAGGTGACGCCCTGCGACTTGGCGATGCGCATGAGCTTTCCCGCGCATTCGCGGACCTGTCCCACGCTCCCCGCGGAGGAGGAGAGGGTCTCGGTGTAGACCGCCTGGATCGAGTCGACGATGACGTATTCCGCGCTTCGGAAGGCCTCCTCGGCGTTTTCGAGGCAGGTCTCGTTGAGAAGAAGGAGATTGTCGGAATTCAGCCCGAGCCGCTCCGTGCGGAGCTTGACCTGCGAACAGCTCTCCTCGGCGGAGAGATAGAGCACCTTGTGTTCCTTGGCAAGGTGTGCGGCGACCTGCGTGAGGAGGGTGGATTTGCCCACGCCGGGATCTCCCCCGACGAGGACGAGAGACCCTCTCACGATCCCGCCGCCGAGCACGATGTCGAGCTCGGCGATCCCCGAAGAGACCCGCTCATACCGCTCGAAGCGGACTTCGGAGAGGGGAACGGGGACGGCGCGGAGGGCTCCTGTGCCCGCGCCCGCCCGCTTCGCGGCGGGCGCGGGCAGGACGGTCTCTTCGACGAGGGTGTTGAACTTCCCGCAGTCGGGGCATCTTCCGAGCCATTTTGCGCTCGTATAGCCGCATTCGTTGCATACAAATTGGGTCGTTGTCTTCGGCATGGTATTTTCCTGTTCCTTGTTCGCGCCGCTTTGGGCGCCCGTGTTATCCGCGGATCCGCGAGAGCAGCGCCATCGCGTAGGCGGTGATCCCTCTTCCCTCGCCGATGTAGCCGAGCTTCTCGTTCGTTCCCGCCGCGACCGCGACGGCCTCACAGCCGAGGGCGGCGCCGAGTTTCTCCCGCATGGCCTCGATGTAGGGGGAGAGGCGGGGCAGCTCGCAGAGGATGGAGACGCTCACGTTGCGGACCGAAAATCCCCGCTTTCGCACCATCTCCGCGACCTGCGCGAGCAGTTTCATGCTGTCCGCGTTGCGGAAGGCGGGGTCCGTATCGGGGAAATGAAAGCCGATGTCCCGCTCGCCGATCGCCGAGAGCAGGGCGTCCATGAGGGCATGGACGGCCACGTCGCCGTCGCTGTGCGCCTCGATCGCGCGGTTGGAGGGGATCGTCTCCCCGCACAGTCTGATATAGCTGAGGTTGAGCCGCGCGATGCCGCGGTCGATCTCGTCCTGATGGGCGAAGGCGTGGGTATCCACGCCGAAGCCGACCCGCTCGGCGGGCAGGAAATCCCCCGCGAAGGTGAGCTTTCTGTTCGCGGGATCCCCCAAAAAGAGACGGGGCTTCCCGATGCGTGCGGCGTAGATCCCGCTGTCGTCGGTAAAACCGTCGGTCCCGCCCGCATAGGCGCGGCGGAGCTCCTCCGTGCGGAAGCCCTGCGGGGTCTGCACCGAGAAGACGGTCTCCCGCGCGGGAGAGGAGAGGACGAATCCGTCCTCCGCGAGCACGGCGGTGTCCGTCATGGGCAGGGCGCACACGGCGCTCCCGTACCGCCCGACGCAGGCGATGCAGTCCTCGATGATCTTCGGCGTGACGAAGGGCCTCGCCGCGTCATGGACGAGCACGACGTCTCCCGACGTCTCCGCAAGGGCGTTGAAAACGCTCTCGGAGCGGGTCTTCCCGCCGATGACCGTGCGCGCCATGGGATAGGGGGAGAGGAGGGGAGCGATCTCCGCCATGTCCTCCTTACGGCAGACAACGAGGATCTCGTCCGCATAGGGCGCGAATGCCGAGAGCGAATAGGAGAGCACGGGCATTCCGCCGAGCCCGGAAAGGATCTTGTTCACGGGCAGTTCCGCCCGCACGCCGCTTCCCGCGGCGCAGATGATCGCGGTGATCATTCGATGACCTCGTACAGCGTCGCCGCTTCGTCCTTTTTGACTGTCTCTTTGAGGGCGAGCACGCGGAACTTCACCGAGCCCGAAACATAGTCGAGCTCGACGACGTCGCCCACTTTGAGGCGGTAGGAGGGCTTTACGACCTTCCCGTCCACGGAGATCTTCCCCGCGTCCGCCGCTTCCCGCGCGACCGTCCGCCGCTTCAGGATCCTCGATACTTTCAGAAATTTGTCGATTCTCATAATCCGGAATAAATTTTTGATTTTCCGTCCAAAACCGATTGACTTCATCCTTCGGACGGAGTATAATTACATACTGTATGATTATGCTCGGGGATTAGCGCATTGCGGTTCCGCAAGTGTGAAAACCCCGCACAAATTTCGATTCATCTTCCCATATTATACCGTTTTCTGCGGCGTTTGTAAAGGGGAGAGACCAAAAAATTCGGTAGCATTTCGATTTTTATCGATGAAAAGATATACTCGGTAGATCGTCAATGAAACAACGACAACAAAAAGGAGTTTATTTGACGAATGAATTTGCCCATTCAAAAGTACGGGAAAACCGAAAGAAGAAAGTTCGGCAGGATCAACGAAGTCATCGACATCCCCGATCTGGTGGAGATCCAGAAGGAGAGCTATGACGCGTTCATCCACGAGGGGATCTCCGACATTTTCGAAGATTTTTCTCCGATCACCGACTTCTCCGATCACTTCGAGCTGTACTTTCTCGACCATGAGTTCGGGAAGAAGCCGAAGTACGATGAAAAGGAATGCCGCAACCGCGACGCGACGTATGCCCTGCCGCTGCGCGTGAAGGTCCGCCTCGTCAACAAGGTCAAAGACGAAGTCATCGACCAGGACGTCTTCATGGGGGACTTCCCCAAGATGACGGAGAACGGGTCCTTCATCATCAACGGCGCGGAGCGCGTCATCGTCTCCCAGCTCGTCAGATCCCCCGGCGTCAACAACGTCGTCGAGACGGACAAGACGGGCAGAAAGATGTATGAGACGACGGTGATCCCCAACCGCGGCGCATGGCTCGAATTCAAACAGGACGCACAGGGCGTGCTCTGGGTGAGCGTGGACAGAAAGCGCAAGCTCCCCGCGACCGTTCTTCTCCGCGCCCTCGGCTACGGCAGCAACCGCGCCCTCGAAGAGCTCTTCGAGGGGGACAAGATGATCGCCGCGACGATCGACAAGGACACGACCAGATCGGAGTCCGACGGTCTCATCGAACTCTACCGCAGGCTGCGCCCCGGTGAAGTCCCTACGGAGGAAGCCGTCCGCCAGCACCTCAACAACCTGTTTTTCG
>CANPZH010000150.1 GCA_947589335.1 uncultured Clostridia bacterium
GGGAGCCTCCGCCGTACAGGTCGGCACGCAGAACTTCACCGATACGCTCGCCTGTCCCAAGATCATCGCGGGGCTGTCCCGCTGGTGTGTCGATCACGGCGTGGAGCATGTCCGCGATCTCACGGGTACGCTCAAGCTGTAAAACATCGGATAAGGAGAAGACGAAATGCTCGGCTACAAGGAAGAATTTATCCGCTTTATGGCGGACAACGAAGTGCTCCGCTTCGGCGATTTCACGCTGAAGAGCGGACGGAGGGCGCCCTACTTCATCAACGCGGGGAAGTACCGCACGGGGCCGCAGATCGCCCGCCTCGGGGAGTACTATGCGCAGTGCTTTCTCGAACACCGCATAGACGCGAAGACGCTCGTCGGTCCCGCCTATAAGGGGATCCCGCTCGCGGTCGCAACGGCGATCGCGCTCTCCCGCGATCACGGCGTAGACGTCGGGTTCTGCTTCGACCGCAAGGAGGTCAAAGATCACGGCGAGGGCGGCATGTTTGTGGGGCAGACGCTCAACAGCGGAGACAAAGTCTGTCTCATCGAGGACGTCATGACGTCGGGCAAGGCGCTGGGGGAGATCCTCCCCAAGCTCGCGCAGGAGGCGGACGTCAACGTCACGGGCATGATCATCTCGGTCGACCGCAGGGAGAGGGGGACGGGGGAGAAGTCCGCCGTCCAAGAGGCCTTCGACACATACGGGATCCCCGTCTATTCCATCGTGACGATGGAGGACATCATCGAGGCGATCGAGACGGGCGTCATCGCAGGAAGGGAATTCCTCGGCGCCATGAAGGACTACCGGGCGCGCTACGGCGCATAACGGACCGCTCCCACGCAAGCGGGCTGCCCTTTAGGAGGGCAGCCCGCTTGCCGTTATTCGGTCAGAAGACCTGCAGTGAGTTCGAGCAGGCGGTTGTGCTCCCGCGCCCGCTGCAGAAGGCGGGGCGTGACCGTCTCTCCCGCGTCTGCGAGCAGCGTGTCCCCGATTTTGAGGGGCTTTGCGACCTTCCGCCCGAGCAGGTTCAGCCGATAGCCCGCCGCCGCGGCGGAAGGGGCCTTCGGCTCTTTCCCGCGGCGGCGGGAGCGGACGATGACGGCCTCGCCCGCGGAGACCGCGCGCAGGGGATAGCACTGGCGGAAGCCCCTCCCCGCCACGGTGAGAACGCCCGCGTTGCCCGGGGAGATCCCCTCCACCCGTCCGAGGAAGGCGCCTCCGTCGCTGAAGACGGGTTTCCCCACGGGGCAGGGGACCCCGGCGGGGGCGTCGAGCCTGCGGCCGCCCGCCCGCACCGTCCCGTCGCCGCGCAGGGCGCGGGCGGGGAGAACAAATTCCGCCTCGTCCCCGTCCGCACAGACGAGGGAGGCAAGTCTGGTAAGGTCCGCACTCAGAAAGACCTGTGTCACATAGCCGAGCGGCTCCCCGCGCGCGGAGAGCACAGGCATGCCCGGAAGATCGGAAAATTCCATCACTGTTCACCTCTTGGTCCTATGGATACGGGGCGGCGGAGACAAAGCGCATAGGGAACTTTGTCGCATCGTCGGAGGTTTTGCACAAAAAAAGAAAAATTTTCCAAAAGCATTGACGAGCGTGGAAAAGTATGTTAAAATAGCTTGGAAAAAAGGGCGTACGGAAAGCTGCGCCGAAATGGAGGAAATTTTATCATGGCAAATGTAAGAGTTGCAATCAACGGGTTCGGCCGCATCGGCCGTCTTGCGTTCCGGCAGATGTTCGGCGCGGCGGGATACGAGATCGTCGCGATCAACGACCTCACCAGCCCCACGATGCTTGCGCACCTTTTGAAGTACGATTCCGCACAGGGCAGATATGAGCATGCGGATACCGTCTCTGCGGACGACGAAGCGGGCACGATCACCGTCTGCGGCAAGACGATCAAGATCTATAAGGAAAAAGACGCAGTCAATCTTCCTTGGGGAGAGATCGGCGTAGACGTCGTTCTCGAATGCACGGGCTTCTACTGCTCCAAGGCAAAGAGCCAGGCGCACATCGACGCAGGCGCAAAGAAGGTCGTCATCTCCGCTCCCGCGGGCAACGATCTTCCCACGATCGTCTTCAGTGTCAATGAGAAGACGCTCAAGAAGACGGATACCATCATCTCCGCCGCTTCCTGCACGACGAACTGCCTCGCTCCCATGGCGTATGCGCTCAACAATACTTATCCCATCGTCTCCGGCATCATGACGACCGTCCACGCCTACACGGGCGACCAGATGGTCCTCGACGGGCCTCACCGCAAGGGCGACTTCAGAAGAGCGCGCGCGGCGGCTTGCAACATCGTTCCCAACTCCACGGGCGCGGCGAAGGCGATCGGCCTTGTCATTCCCGAACTCAACGGCAAGCTCATCGGTTCCGCACAGCGCGTTCCCGTCTGCACCGGCTCCACGACGATCCTCGTCGCCGTTGTCAAGGGGAAAGACGTCACGAAGGAATCCATCAACGCGGCAATGAAGAGCGCGGCTTCCGCATCCTTCGGCTACACCGAGGAACAGCTCGTCTCCTCCGATATCATCGGCGAGACCCACGGCTCCATCTTCGACGCAACGCAGACGATGGTCACGAAGATCGACGAAGAGACCTATCAGGTCCAGGTCGTTTCCTGGTACGACAACGAGAACTCCTACACGTCTCAGATGGTCCGTACGATCAAATACTTCGCAGAACTTTAACGGCGGTAAAGCCGGGCGCTCTCCCCTTTGGGAGGGCGCCTTTTTAGTTCACGGCGATTTAGTTTCGCAAATTTCTTAGGTTCACGCGATTGCTTGCTCGCTTGCGGGCTTGCCGCAAGCGAGCAAGCAATCGCCGTGAGGAAACGTGCTCCCGCGCCTTAACTTGCGGAACCTCTTGTTCGTTTCATCAGACACGAAGCCGCAGGTATGCGGCAAATTGTGTGCGCTGCCGCAGGGGAACCCTGCTCCGCGCAGTAAGTTTGGGAAGCAGAAGCATTCCTAATCACGCCATTCCGCCCCATGCTCTTCTTTAACACGTCATTCTGAGCGGAACGAAGTGGAGCCGAAGAATCGCACCTTATTATAATGCGGTCCATGTTTCGACAAGCTCAACATGACGTAAAAAGAATGTCATTCCGAACGGTTCTTTTTTACGTCATTC
>CANPZH010000151.1 GCA_947589335.1 uncultured Clostridia bacterium
GGCTATATCTATGACAAAGCGGGCATCCGTCTCGACGTCGTCAAGCAGATCAAGGAAGTCGAGCGGGGGAGGATCAAGGAGTACGCGGCGCGGGTCGCGGGCGCGGAGTATCACGAGGGCTGCAAGGGCATCTGGAGCATTCCCTGCGAGATCGCGCTCCCTTGCGCGACGCAGAACGAGATCGACAGAACCTCCGCAGAACTTCTCGTAAAGAACGGCGTGCAGCTGATCGGGGAGGGGGCGAACATGCCCACGGACCTCGAGGCGATCGAAGTCTTCCGCCGCGCGGGGATCATCTTCCTTCCCGCAAAGGCGGCGAACGCGGGCGGCGTGGCGACGAGCGCGCTCGAGATGGCGCAGTCGAGCGGCAGAATGTTCTGGTCCTTCGAAGAAGTGGACGCCAAGCTCAAGCAGATCATGACGGGCATCTACCACAACATCGACGGCGCGGCGAAGAAGTACGGCGTCGAGGGGGACTATGTCGCGGGGGCGAACATCGCGGGATTCGAGAAAGTCGCCGACGCGATGATGGCGCAGGGGATCGTATAACGGCGCCGCAGAGCGTTTTCGGACGGGCGGGCGAAGAGCCCGCCTTTTTCTTTCCGGGCGGGGAGTGGCTCCCGCGGAGGCTCTCATTTTTCCGGAAAACTTCGGTAAAATTTCATAAAAGATACAAAAAACAGTGGTAAACTGGCATGTAAGAGGTGGCCCATGAAACGGATTTTGACATTGATATCGGCGCTTGCCCTGTCCGTATGCTGCTTGGCAAGTTGCGGAGAAGAGGAATTTACAAACCCCGGCGACTACCTCGGCGGGGGCGGCACGGGGGAGATCGCAGACAGCGCCGACGATCATACGGAGCAAGTGAAAGAGGATTTTTCCGACGGAGCGCTCTCCGATCTGTCGGGCAATACCTCGGCGGAGGGAGCGGTCACGGCCGATCCGACGGACGGCGTCTATCCGATCACCGAGAGCGGGACGTATCTGTTCAGCGGCAAATACGGCGGGATCGGACTCGGCGCCGACGGTCTCAAATTGCATCTCATCTTCAGCGGAGCCGAGATCGGAGCGGAGGAGGGGATCGCCATCGACGGATCGAAGTATAAAAAAGCCGAAATCGTCGTGACCCTGATCGGCGAAAATTCCGTCGTCTCCGCCGCCGAAGGGGAGAACGCCGTCCACATCAAGGGGACACTCTCTTTGAACGGCAGCGGCTCGCTGTCGGTCACAAGCGCCGGCAAGAACGCGGTCAAAGTCTCCAAGGAGCTTGCGATCGTCGATTGCACGCTCACGCTCTCGGCCGCCAATCACGCGATCTCCGCGCTTTCCGTTTCGGCTTCGGATTGCAACATCCGCGTTCTGTCCGCGGGGAAGGACGGGATCAACGCCGAGTGCGACGACGAAACGACCGCGTTCACGACCGCCGAGGGCTATGTCTATTTGAAAAATGTCGGATATTCCTGCGAGACGGCGGGGGACGGCATCCAGGCGGATACCGTTGTCTATCTCGACGGCGGCGTCTATGACATCGGGACGAAGGGGGTCTTCGTCGCCGATACGGCGGAGAACCGGACGGAATACGGCCTTTCCGCAGACGATTTCCGCTACATCAAAAACGGGAACGACTACCGGAAGGTGGCTTCCGACTATCGCGGAGGCTCGCTCTACGCGCTGGCGCAGGGCTGCAAGGGGATCAAGGCCGGAGAGATCGAATATCCCGATCCGAACGATCCCGAAAGGGAGATCGCCGTCACGGAGGGCGATTATTCCGTCATCATCGAGGGCGGCACGTTTACGATCGACAGCACGGACGACGCGATCCATACAAACAGCGGCGATCTTTCCGTGCGCGGCGGAAACTTTACGATCTCCACCTGCGACGACGCCCTGACGAGCGACGTCCTCACGAAGATCTCGGGCGGAGAGATCACCGTAAACAGCAGCTATGAGGGCATCGAGGGCGGCTATGTGGAAATTTCCGGCGGCACGGTCGACGTCACGGCGACAGACGACGGGATCAACGCCGCAAGCGACGATCCGGGCGTAACGGAGCATATCAACATCTCGGGCGGCACGGTCTATGTGAACGCGGAGGGGGACGGGATCGACTCCAACGGGACGATCCTGATCTCGGGCGGCGAGACTTTCGTGGCAGGGCCCACGGGCAATATGGACTGCTCCGTCGATTCCGAGCGCGGGACGGTCGTCACGGGCGGCTATCTCTTCGCCGTGGGTTCCTTGGGCATGGTCGAAACGCCGACCCGAAATTCCACGCAGTGCGTCGTGTCGTTTGCGCGGAGCGGGGCGATCGCGGCGGGGACGAATCTCTCCTTGACGGATGAGGACGGGAACGCGCTCTTCACCTTCCGGACGCCCAAGACGTGTCAGTCGGTCATCCTCTCCTGCCCCGAGCTCGAACAGGGGAAGGGCTACCGGATCTACGGCGGAGACAGCAGCCTGTGCGAGTTTACCGTCAGCGGGATCATCACTTCGATCGGCTCGTCGGGAGGGATCGGCAATCCGGGCGGGAACGCCCCGGGAGGTCCCGGAGGGATGAGACCGGGCGGCGGCATGGGCCCCGGAAGAGGATGAGAGAGATTGTCCGGCAAAGCCTTGCAAACGGTCCGGAAAAACATGAAATCATAAAGCAAAAAAAGACAGCGGGGAGAGCTCCTCGCTGTCTTTGTAACTTGTAAAAGGCATTCCGGCCAAACATGCGTCTGCGGTTTCCGCGGGACGCTCTTCGCCCGGTCCCGCATGAGAGGGGAGGCTCCCCGCGGGTCACACCACGATGTCGTACTTTTCGAGCGACACGATCCCGGCGGAGCCGCCCTCTGCGAAGAAGGAGATGCCGTCGCCCTCCGAATAGACGTTGCCGGTCACCGTCCGCTCGCCGTCGTTGAGGAAGACCTCGAGGCTCGAAACGTCGAGGAAGATCCGCATGGAGAGGCGGTTTTCCCTGATCTCCACCTTGACGGAGCGCACTGCGGCGTCCTTCTCGTCCGGGTCGTGCGTGATCTCCACGCCCATGCGGGAGCGGTCGAAGATGACCCTGTCCCGTTCGCGGTCGTAGTAGATGCGCGCGTCGTGCTCGCCGCTCTGATAGAGCTTGACGCCGACCC
>CANPZH010000152.1 GCA_947589335.1 uncultured Clostridia bacterium
CTCCTTCACCTACACGGTGAACGGCAAGGTGCGCTACCGCTCCTTCGGGGACGGGCTCGAGAGCGCGCTCGCGGTCGTCTACGGCGCGGAGACCCTCAAAAACTGCTATGCGCTGAATGCGGACAAGCACGGGATCCGCCTGAGCGGGTTCATCGGGGACCGCAATTTCTCCAAGCCCAACCGCAGCTACCAGAGCCTGTTCGTGAACGGGCGGTATGTCGTCAACCAAACGGTCTCGGCGGCGGTCATGAACGCCTACCGGAACTACCTCATGAAGCGGCAATACCCGTTCTATGTGCTCTTCCTCGAGCTTCCGCCCGAGATCGTGGACGTGAACGTCCATCCCAACAAGGCGGACGTCCGCTTTGCCGACAACCAGATCATCTACGGGAGCGTATATTCCGTCGTCTCGTCCGTGCTCGACGGCAACTCCCGCGCCCTCGACTATCTCGCCTCGGTCCCCGAGCGGAAGATCCCCGCGCCCGAGATCAAGTCCACGATGAGCTACGCACAGGCGAAGAAGGAGCTCGCGTTCGACGTCTCGCCCGTCCTCGGGGGAGCGCCCGTCCGCCGCTACGAACCGCCCAAGCGGAACGAAATGCGGCTGAGCGCGTCCTCCTTCCTCCCGGAGACGCCCGCACCCGCCCCCAAGGAGGACTTTTTCGAGGAGAACCGCCGCAGTCTCTTGGAGATGGAGGAGCGGGCGAAACAGCAGAAGATCGACCCCGACACCCTCGTCTACAAGGGGGAGCTCTTCCGCACCTATCTCATCTACGAACACGGCGACGAGGCCTATCTCGTCGACCAGCACGCGGCGCACGAGCGGCTGCTCTACGACCGTCTGCGCGCGCGCTGCGAACGGCAGCAGGCGCTCTCACAGCCCATGCTCCTGCCCTATATCCTCAGCCCGAACGCGCAGGAATACGCCTTTTTGTCCGAGAATTTCGGCATCTTGCGCTCCTTCGGGTTCGAGATCGAGGACTTCGGCAGCGGCAGCCTGAAGATCTCCGCGGTGCCCGCAGACCTCTTCGGCATGGACCTCGACCGGTTTTTCCGCGAAATGCTCTCTTCGATGGAGTCGCTCAGGGCGATCAAGCTGTCGGATCTTCTGAAAGACAAGCTCGCGACGATGGCGTGCAAGGCGGCGGTCAAGGGGGGAGAGCCCCTCACGGACAAGGAAGTCCGCTCCCTGATGAGGGAGATGGAGGGGGACATGGGCATCAAATGCCCGCACGGAAGACCCGCCTGCGTGCGGATCGGAAAACAGGAGCTCGAAAAGCTCTTCAAGAGGATCGTATGAAGGCGCTCGTCGTCTGCGGCGCGACCGCCACGGGGAAGACCGCGCTCGCCGCGGAATGCGCGCTGCGGCTGGGCGGGGAGGTCGTCTCCGCCGACTCCATGCTCGTCTACCGCGGGCTCGACATCGGCACCGCCAAGCCGACGGCGGAGGAGAGGAGGGGAGTGCCGCACCACATGATCGACGTCGCCGAGCCCGGTTCGGATTTCTCGGTCAGCGACTACGAGCGCATGGCGCTCCCAGTCGTGAACGATCTGCTTTCTCGCGGCAAGGTGCCGGTCCTCTGCGGCGGCACGGGGTTCTATCTGAACGCACTGCTCTACCGGAGCGGATTCGGCGGGACGCCCGCGGATCCCTCCGTCCGCGAAAAATATATGCGGATCGCAGACGCCGAGGGGAGGGAGGCGCTGCATGCGCGGCTTTCTGCGGTCGACCCCGAGAGCGCCGCGGCGCTGCACCCGAACGACGTGAAGCGGGTCGTGCGCGCCCTCGAGATCTATGAGCTCACGGGCAGGAAGAAGTCCGACCAGCGCGACCTCCCGATCCCGCGCTTTCCCTTCCTCGCGGTCGCGTTCGACTACCCGCGGGAGGAGCTCTACGCCCGCATCGGCCGCCGTGTAGACGCCATGTTCCGCGCGGGGCTCGTCCGAGAAGTGCAGGGACTGCTCGCCCGCGGGATCCCCGAAAATGCGCAGTGCATGCAGGGGATCGGCTACAAAGAAGTGATCGAAGGTTTGAAAAACGGCGTTTTGCAGAGTACTATGTCAGACATAATCAAGCAAAATACCCGCAATTATGCCAAACGGCAGCTCACATTTTTCAAAAGGATGCAGGGTCTGAAACTGCTCGCGCCCGGGGATCTGAACGCCGCGGCGCAGGAGGTCTGTTCGCTTTATGACGATTGAGAAGATGATCGCCGCGCAGGAAGAGCGGCTGAAAGACGCCTTCCGCGCGATCGACGAGACCGCGCTCATCAACCAGGAGAAGGTGCTCGGCGCCTTCCGCGAGGAGCGGATCGCGCTCCGTCACTTCATGCCCTCCACCGGCTACGGCTACGGGGACGAGGGCAGGGAGGCGCTCGGGCGGGTCTATGCACGCGCGTTCGGGGCGGAGCGCGCGCTCGTGTCTCCCGCGATGCTCTCGGGCACGCACGCGCTGACCGTCGCCCTCTTCGGGCTGCTCCGCCCGAACGACAGGATCCTCTTTCTCACCGGCATGCCCTACGATACCATCCGCGGGGTCATCTGGGGAGAGGACAACGGCTCGCTGAAGGAGTTCGGGATCGGCTGCGATGTGCTGCCCCTCACAAAGGACGGCAAGGCCGACTTTTCGGGCGCGGAGAGGTTCTTGAAGGAAAAGACCTATCGCATGGTCTATCTCCAGCGCTCGCGCGGCTATGAGCTCCGCGACGCCTTCTCGGCGGAGGAGATCGGCGCCATGTGCGCCTTCATCCGCGGCTGCGGGTTCCGCGGCTGTATCTTCGTCGACAACTGCTACGGCGAATTCGTCGAACGGAGGGAGCCGACCGAGATCGGGGCGGATCTGATCGCGGGATCTCTGATCAAGAACCCCGGGGGAGGGCTCGCGCCCACGGGCGGATACATCGCGGGGAGGGCGGAGTACGTCGCGGCGTGCGAAAACCGTCTGACGGCGCCCTCCGTCGGCGCGGAGATCGGCTCCTACGCATACGGCTATCAGCCCTTCTATCAGGGATTTTTCCTCGCGCCGCACACCGTCGCACAGGCGCTCAAGGGG
>CANPZH010000153.1 GCA_947589335.1 uncultured Clostridia bacterium
CGACCGAAGAGATGGAGGCGGAGGCGCGCGAGAACTTCCGTCTCATCGAGAGCGGGGACAGGGAGGCAAACGAGCTCTTCGAGTGGTTCAAGTCTCTCACGATGGAATACGTCGGCAAGATCTACGACCGTCTCCACGTCACCTTCGACAGCTACGCGGGCGAGCGGTTCTACATCGACAAGATGGGGCCCGTCATCGACCTTTTGCGGGAGAAGGGGCTCCTCACCGAGAGCCGCGGGGCGCAGGTCGTCGATCTCGAGCCCTACGGCATGACTCCCTTCATCGTCCTCCGCTCGGACGGTGCCTCCCTCTACGGGACGAGGGACCTTGCCGCGGCGTTCTACCGCAAGAAGACGTACGACTTCGACAAATGTCTCTATGTCGTCGCCTATCAGCAGAATCTGCACTTCAAGCAGCTGTTCAAAGTCATCGAGCTCATGGGGGAGGATTGGGCGAAAGACCTTGTCCATGTCGCATACGGCATGGTCTCCCTCGAAGACGGCGCCATGTCCACGCGGCAGGGGAAGGTCGTCTGGCTCGAGGACGTCCTCTCCCGCTGTGTGGAGAAGGCATACCGCATTCTCGACGAGAAGAATCCCGCGCTCGAGAACAAGGAAGAGGTCGCGGAAAAGGTCGGCGTCGGCGCGGTCATCTTCGGCGCGCTCTGCAACAGCAAGATCAAGGATATCGTCTTCTCCTACGACAAGGCGCTCAACTTCGACGGCGAGACGAGCGTGTATGTGCAATACACCTGCGCCCGTGCGGCCTCCGTGCTCGCAAAGGCGAAGGAGGCGGGATGTGCGCCCGCGCTCGCCTGCGGGGAACCCTGCGCGCAGGAGTTCGAGGTTGTCAAGGCGCTCGCGGACTTCCCCGATACGGTCAGAGCGGCGGCGGAGAAGTATGAACCGAGCTATGTGGCGCGGTACTGCGTCGATCTTGCGCAGAAATACAACAAATTCTATATCGACTGCAAGATCATGCAGGCGGAGAGCGAAACTGTCCGCGGCTTCCGTCTTGCGCTCACGCAGGCGACGCTCACGACCCTCCGGAATGCACTCGGGCTGCTCGGGATCGGCGTCCCGGAGAAGATGTGATGTTGAGGGCGGTCTTTTTCGATCTCGACGGCACCTTGCTCGACACGATGGCGGATATCCGCTTTCATGTCAACGAAATGCTGCAGGCGTTCGGATATCCTCCGGTCACGGAGGAGCAGACGCGCGCATACATCGGCGACGGCGCGGAAAAGCTCATCAGGCGGGCTCTGCCCGAGGGGGCGGAGAACTTTGCGGAGTGCTTCGCCTATTTCTCGGAGAGATTTACGGCGAGCGGCAATTCCCGCACCAAGCTCTATCCCCACGAGGCGGAGACGCTTGCGGCGCTCAAGGGGATGGGGCTCAGACTTGCCGTCATCACCAACAAGCCGCAGAATGCGGCGGTCTCCTGCGTGGAGAAGTTTTTCGGCGGCATGTTCGACTTCATCGGCGGGGACAGCGGGGACTTCGCCTGCAAGCCCGATCCCACGCTCACGCGCTATGCCGCGCTCACGCTGCGCGTTGCGCCGAACGAGTGTCTCTTCGTCGGAGACGGGGAGACGGACGTCTGCACGGCGAGAAACGCCGGTATGCGCGGCGTCGCGGCGCTGTGGGGCTACCGCACGCGGGAACAGCTCGAACGGGCGGGGGCGAAGGAGTTCGCAGAGGACTATGAAATGCTCCTGAAAATTGCGCAAAAGGCTTGAAAAAGGTTCTCGGGTGTGATATAATACCCGAAAAAAGAGAAAAGGAGATATCTTATGAAGAAGTGTGCTGTATGCGGCGAGATCGTCGCCGATGATGTCGAAGTCTGCCCCGTCTGCAAGGCGAGGAAGTTCACGCCCGTCGAGGAGACGTCGTTTGCGTGCGAACACCATGTCGGCGACGGCAAGGTCGAAGACAAGGAAGTCATGGAAGGGCTCCATGCCAACTTCACGGGCGAATGCACCGAGGTCGGCATGTATCTTGCGATGTCCCGCGTCGCAGAGCGCGAGGGCTATCCGGAGATCGCGGAGGCGTACAAGCGCTATGCCTTTGAGGAGGCGGAACATGCAGCGAAGTTCGCGGAACTGCTCGGCGAGGTCGTAACGGATTCCACGAAGAAGAACCTCGAACTGAGAGCGGCTGCCGAAGCGGGCGCATGCGAGGGGAAACTTGCGCTTGCAAAGCGGGCGAAGGAGCTCGGCTACGACGCGATCCACGATACCGTCCATGAGATGGCAAAGGACGAAGCGCGCCACGGCGCAGGTTTCAAGGGACTTCTGAAGCGCTATTTTAACGCTTAACGGAAGATACAAAAGAAAAGGGCGGACCCGAATTCACGGGTCCGCCCTTGCATTTTTCGTCATTTTTTCAGGATGCGGGGGAGGAGCAGACATCCCGCATGCACGAGCGCAAAGAGGACGGAGAAGGAGATCGTAAGCCCGCAGAGGGGACTGTTCGCTCCTACCGACGTCGCGATGCCGGCAAGGCTGCAACTCGCCGAGTGGATGAGGAAATAGAACAGGAAGGGGAGATAGGTAAAGATCCTCTGCAAGAGGGGCGCAGACGGAGCGAGGAACAGAACGGCAACTCCCGCGCCTGCCGCGGCGAGCGAAAGGGCCGCGAACACGATGAGCGCGGTGCACGGCGGAACGTTCGCCGACTGATACACGTTGACCGTGCCCGGTATGACGGGTGCGAGAAAGATCAGAAACAGCAGAAGGGCATAGACGGCAAATGCCGCCGCAGGCACATACCCGAGCCACTTCGGCTGCCGGTCCTCTTCCGGCGTTTCGTCCTCTCCCTCACGCTTGGGGATCCCGTTTCCGTAGTCGTCCATATGATCGTCCTCCTTTTTTCCGATTATATCACGCCCCCGCACGATTGTCAATAGCTTAAGCGATGAAACTTGTCTAAGTTATATGTCCTTCCGACGACCGAAGGGAGGAGGAATCTGAGGCCGAGATTCCTCGCGGACGATCAATGCGCACTCCGTATAGGTCCTTTCGGCTCGGAATGACG
>CANPZH010000154.1 GCA_947589335.1 uncultured Clostridia bacterium
ACGGCGGTCTTCCCCTCTCTTGCGAGCTTTTCGATCTGCGGCCCGCCGGGGTACGGGAGCCCGAGCACCCGCGCGACTTTGTCGAACGCCTCCCCCGCGGCGTCGTCGAGCGTGCCGCCGAGCGTTTCGAATTCCGTCTCGGTCTTTGCATACAGCACGGCGGTGTGCCCGCCGCTCGCGAGCAGGGTGACGAAGGGCGGCTTCAGGGCCGCGTCCTCGAGATATGCCGCGGCGAGGTGTCCGCGGATATGGTTGACGCCGATCAGCGGGATCCGCAGCCCGAGGCAGAGCCCCTTCGCAAAAGAGAGCCCCACGAGAAGCGCGCCGAGCAGTCCCGCGCCGTAGGTCACGGCGACCGCGTCGAGCTCCTCCTTCCCGACGCCGGCGGAGGCGATCGCGCGCGATACCGCCTCGTCGACGGCATTCAGATGTTCGCGGGAGGCGATTTCGGGCACCACGCCCCCGTAGAGCGCCTGCACGGACGCCGAGGAAATGATCTCATCGGACAGAAGAGTCCTCCCGCGGATCACGGCGGCCGCCGTCTCGTCGCAGGAGGATTCAATGCCCAAAATCAGGGGCTCTTTTTTGATTTTCGTCGGTTTGAATGGTATTATGTCTGACATAATATTGCGTTTTCTCAGGACTTTTTCAAATAATCGATGATAAATCCCTGAATATTGCCGTCCATGACCGCCTGGACGTCTCCCATCTCGTAGCCCGTCCGGTGGTCCTTGACGAGGGTGTACGGGCAGAAGACATAGGAGCGGATCTGGGAGCCCCACTCGATCTTCTTGATGTCCCCTTTCAATGCCGCCTCCTCCGCCATGCGCTGTTCGATCTGACGCTCGATCAGTTTGGAGCGCAGGTATTTGAACGCCATCTCCTTGTTCTGGAGCTGGCTGCGCTCGTTCTGGCAGGTCACGACGATCCCCGTCGGGAAGTGGGTGATCCTGATCGCTGTCTCCGTCTTGTTGACCTTCTGCCCGCCCGCGCCCGACGAACGGTAGACGTCGATGCGGATGTCCTCGTCTTTGATCTCGATCCCGGCGTCGTCGTCGACCTCGGGCATGACCTCGAGGGAGGCAAACGACGTCTGGCGGCGCTTGTTCGCGTCGAAGGGAGAGATCCGCACGAGGCGGTGCACGCCGATCTCCGCCTTGAGATAGCCGTAGGCGTTTTCGCCCTCGATCTTGAAATCGACCGATTTGAGCCCTGCCGAATCGCCGGCAAGACGGTCAAGCTCCGTCACTTTGAATCCGTTCGTCTCGGCATAGCGGCAATACATGCGGTAGAGCATGGCGCACCAGTCGCACGCCTCCGTGCCGCCTGCGCCCGCATGGAGAGAGAGCAGCGCGTTGCTGTTGTCGTACTTCCCTTTCAGAAGGGCGCGGATCCTCATCTCTTCGATGTCCCTCTCCGCAGTTGCAAGCATCTTGTCCAGTTCGGGGACGAGATCTTCCTCCTCCGTCTCTTCGATGAGGTCAATGATCTCGCCGGCGTCGTCGAGCGCCTTTCTGCCCGCTTCGTATGCGGAGATCTTCCCCTCGATCGAGGAGATCTCTCTGCCGATCTTTTTGGACCTCTCCAGATCCTGCCATACTTCGGGAAGCTCCTGCTCGGCCTTGAGCGCCTTGAGCTGGTCGTAGCGGTTGTCGATGTCGAGCGCGTACTTCGCCTCGCCGAGGGTCGTCTCGAGATCCTTGATCTTTAATCTGTAATCGTCTGCTTTGAACATAAATTATCTGTTTTTTTCGATATCGGACATCATGTGGCACTTCTTGTATTTGAGCCCGCTTCCGCACCAGCAGGGATCGTTCGCCCCCGGTTTCTTCTGCTTCTTCATCGAAGCCGGATTGAACTTCTCCGATCCGCTCGTCTTCAGGCTGTTGACGTCCACCGCCTTGGGGATCGCCATCCCCTGCGTTTCGACGCCGCGGAGAGACTGCGGAGAACTCGGCTGGGGAGCGGGAGCCTCACGGGGCGGCTGCGCGGCGGGAGCTTCCTGCGGCGCCGGACGGGGCGCAGAGGGCATGATCCGCTGCGTGGGCTGCTGGCGGACTTCGACGCGGACCTTCAGAAGCATCGCAACGGTGTTCGTCTGGATCCGTTCGATCATCTCGTTGAACATCGCCGAGCCTTCCTGCTTATAGGCGATCACGGGGTCGGTCTGTCCGTAAGCGCGGAGCACGATCCCCTTGCGGAGCTGATCCATCGCGTCGATATGGTCGATCCAGTTGCGGTCGACGTTGCGGAGGAGGATCTGCCGTTCGACGTCGGCAAAGTTGATCCCCGTCTCCTCGCGCAGGCGGGCGATCTTCTCTTCATAGCACTTCTCCGCCTTCGCCGTGATGCGCGAGAGCGCCTTTTCATAGTCCCACTTTTCGAGCTTCTCGCGGGTGACGTAATGGGTCCCCTCGGGCAGAAGTTTTTGTTCGAGCGCCGCGTTCAGGTCGTCTTCGTTCCACTTCTCGGGAGCGTCTTCGGTGTTGACGGCGCTGTGGATGGTGCTTGCCGCATAGTCGGGAATGTATTTCAGGATCTGTTCGTGGACGTCTTCGCCCTTCAGCACCTTCATGCGCTCCGCATAGATGAGCATGCGCTGCTTGTTCATGACGTCGTCGTATTGCAGGACGCTCTTTCTGGCGGCGAAGTGCTTGCCCTCGATCTGCTTCTGCGCATATTCGATGAGACGGGAGAGCACCTTTGCCTCGAGGCACTCGTCCTCCTGCATCTTGGACCGCTCGTAGATCCCCTTCATGCGTTCGCCGCCGAAGCGCTTCATCAGATCGTCTTCGAGGGAGATGAAGAAGATGGACGCGCCGACGTCGCCCTGCCGTCCCGAACGGCCGCGGAGCTGGTTATCGATACGGCGCGCCTCGTGCCGCTCGGTGCCGATGATGCACAGGCCTCCCGCCTCGATCACCTTTTCCTTCTCTTCGTCCGTCTGCTTTTTATAGCTCTCATAGAGCTTATGGTAGCGGTCCCGCACCGCCTGGGTCTCCTCGT
>CANPZH010000155.1 GCA_947589335.1 uncultured Clostridia bacterium
TCCTTCCCCTTCGGAATGTAGTACTTCGCATAGATCTTTACTCTGCCGTAGACGGTCTGTCTGCCGAGGAAATAGACCTCGCGGACGACGGCGTTTTCGCCGAACTCCCGCTCCGAAAGCACTTCCTCGAGGAGAGGAAGGGAGTCGTCGAAGTCTTTCCAGAGGGTGACGGGTGTCAGAATCATATTTGCCAAGAGTATGTTACCTCCGCGTTATACATGAATGCGCGAACCGTGTTTTTCGGTCGCCTTTTCGACCAGGAGCTTGCGCTCGATCCTGTGTTTGAGTTCCTCGACGTGGGAGATGATCCCGATGGAGAAATGTTCGCCCTTGAGCTTTTCGAGGCTGTCCATCACGACGTCCACGAGCCGCTCGTCGAGCGTCCCGAATCCTTCGTCGAGGAAGAAGAATTCGATGGGCCGCAGCGATTTCTGGCAGATCTCGGAGGAGAGCGCGAGCGCCAGCGAGAGGGAGACGAGGAAGGTCTCTCCGCCCGAGAGGGTATATACCCCGCGCAGGGCGCCGCCGTTCAGGTTGTCCCCGACGTAGAATCCCCCGTCGTATTTGAGGAAATATCTTCCCGATGTGAGGGTGAGCAGCCTTGTGCTGCCGTTTTCCGCGACGCTCTGCAGGTACTCCTCCGCCGCGAACTCCATGAATCTGTTCCCTTCGAGGAGCTTTTTGAGCCGCTCGGCGGTCTCCGCCTTCTTGGCGGCCCCGGAAAATTCCTCTTCGAGGGCGCGTTTTTTCGCGAGCGCCGAAACGCAGCGGTCAAGTTCCGCCCTCTTCAGGGCGAGACTTTTGAGGGCGCCCTCCGCCTCTTCCCCGAGCGCGCGGCACTTCTCCCGCGCCGCGGCGAGATGTTCCTCCGTCCCCGCGGAGAGATCCTCCGCGCCGAGCGTGTCCTTCCGGGAGAGCGCGGCGGCATATTCCTCGCGGAAGTTTTTTACCCGCGCTTCGGCACCGCTTGCGCCTCCGAACCTTCTCTCGAGCGCCTCCGCCTCTTCGGGGAAGCCGAACCCGCCCCGCTTGAGCGCCGAGGCGAGCCCCTCTTCCGCGCGCAGGAGTCGTTCCTTTGCCGCGCGGGATCTCTCGGCGGCAGCGGCGCAGGCGGCGCCCGCCCGTCCCGTCTCCGCTCCGGCGCGTTCCTTTGCCTCAAGGGCCTCCCGCCGCTCCCGTTTTTTGCTCTCCAACGCCCGTTGCAGTTCGGCGCGGGGAAGGGTCTCCTCCGCCGTCTTCAGCGATTCGAGCTGTTCGCGGTAGCTCTTCCCCTCCGTCTGGAGGGCGGACAGCCGTTCGAGATGGGCGCGGTATGCCCCGTGCCGCTTTTCGAGGTCGAGCAGTTTCGCTCGGCATTCCCGCTTCTCCGCCTCCCGCGCTTCGTACGCGGCGCGCAGGGCGGCGATGTCCGTCTTCCCGCCCTCGGAGAGCGCTCTGTATTTTCCGGCGAGCGGAGCAACGTCCTCCTCCGTCTCGGGGTATTTTGCCGCGATCCCTTCGAGTTCGCCCGCAAAGATCTCATATTCTTTCCGCAGGAGCTCCGCCTTTCCGTGCGTCTCGGCGTAGTGCAGGAAATCTCCCTCGCCGAGTTCGCCGAGACGGGCCTCGCACCGCCCGCGCTCCTCTTCATAGGAGAAGCCGCGGAACCGTTCCGCCTCCTCCGCGTATTCCATGCGGCACTTTTTCAGGCGCGCCTCGAGCTCGCCCGCCCGCTGACGCTCCCGCTCCGCCTGCTCCGCACGGGCGGCAAGCCCGGTGAGCCGCGCGATCTCCGCGTCCGCCCCCTCCGCGTCATAGGAGAGCGCGGCAGCGGCGCTTTCCTCCGCCGCATGGAGGCGCTTTTCCGCCTCTTTCTGTTCCTCTTCCGCAAGGGAAAGCGAGCGCTTCGCCTCCTTCCGTTCGGCTTCCGCCGCACAGACCGCGGAGGCATACGCGATGCGTCCGAGCTCCCGCTCCAAATCCGCGATCTCCTCTTTTTGCGCCTCCAGCGCGGCGATCTTTTTCAGAATGCGGCTTAACTCCTCCCGCTTGAGGCAGAGCCCGGAGATCCTCGTCTCCTCCGCCCTTGCCTGCGCGAGCCCCTCGCGGGCGATACGTTCCGTCTCCGTGAGACGGGCGATCTCCTCTTCGAGCGCGCGGTTCCCCTCTTCGCTGATCTCCGCATAGGGTTCGAGGCGGGCGGAGATCACCCGCTTCTCCTCCCCGAGCGCGGCACAGCGGGCGTTCGCGCGCCGCACGAGCCGTTCGCCGTACGCCTCGAGGTCGAACAGCCGCGAGACGAGTTTGAGCCGCTCCGAACGCTGCGCCTTCACGAACTGGGCGAATTCGCCCTGCGGAAGGGCGATGCACTTCTCGAAATCCCGCTGTTCGAGCCCGACGATGCGTTCGAGGAGCGTGTTGCTCTCCCGGACCCCCTCCGCCCGCGCGAGAAGTCCCTCTTCCGTCCTTTCGTACACTTTGACCGTCTGCACGGCGTTCTTGCGCTTGAGTTCCCGCTCGACGCGGTACTGCCGCCGCTTCCCTTGGAAGGTGATCGCGAACTCGAAGCGGACGTATGCCTTGTCCGAGCGGTCGTTGATGATGTCTGCGATGCTGCCCGAGCGGGACCGCGCCACATTGCCGTAGAGGGCAAAGCCGATGCAGTCCAAGATCGTGCTCTTCCCGGATCCGGTGTCTCCGAAGATCCCGAAGAGCCCGAATTCGAGCAGGCTCGTAAAGTCGATGACGGCGGGCTCCGAGAAGGAGTTCACGCCGCAGAATTCCAGATATTCGGGCTTCATGCGGGGTCCTCCTGCAGAAGTTCCAAAAAGATCTCCGTGAGCTCGCCTTCGGGCTCCTTGCCGTAGAGGGAGCGATAGTACTGCGAGAACAGCTCCCGCGCGGAGAGCGCCGAACGGCTGCGGGCGGGCGAGACCTCCCCCGCCTTCAGCTTGGGGATGAGGGAGACG
>CANPZH010000156.1 GCA_947589335.1 uncultured Clostridia bacterium
TTGCATGGTGATCGACTCCGCCGACGACGGGCTGAAGCGGGGGCTTGCGGACGCATTCCGCAGCGACCTGATCCGCTTTTATTATGGGGAGGATCTCATCGGCACGGAGATCGGCGCAGCTGCGAAGAACGTCATGGGGATCGCCGCAGGCGTCCTCGACGTGATCTGCGTCCCGCTGAAGGGTCCGCTGATGTCCCGCGGCGCACGCGAAGTCGCAAGGCTCATCAAGGCGATGGGGGGCAACGAGCTCTCGGCGTACGGGCTCGCGCACCTCGGCGACTACGAGACGACGCTGTTCTCTCCCTATTCCCACAACCGCATGTACGGCGAGATGCTCGCAAAGGGACAGCGGTTCACGAAGCTCGCGGAGGGGGTCGCGACCTCCAAGGCGATGAAATATCTCGGCGAAAAGTACGGTGTGGAACTTCCGATCACGCAGGTCGTCTATAACGTCTGCTACGGCGACGCCGGCAACGACGAGCTGCATTGCCGCGAAGCGATCGCCTCCCTGTTCGCCCGCAGCGCCAAGACGGAGATGTACGACTGAGCGGCGAAAGAGAAGGGGATCTGCCCTAACTTCGCATGCAGACGATCGCGGAAAATCGGCAGGTCAACCCCGAAAAATGCCGAAAAAGCAAAAATTTCCGCAAAAAATATTTGCAATCAAGATACAGAACGCTTGACAAGCGGACTTTTTTCGTATAAAATAGGCTTGTTAAGTTCGTCGGGGGTTTAGCTCAGTTGGCTAGAGCGCATGCTTGACGTGCATGAGGTCACAGGTTCGAGCCCTGTAGTCCCCACCAAAAATCCTGTATATCGTGCCGTTGACCGCTGTTGCGCCGATATGTGGGGTTTTATTTTTTTGTGCGGTCCCTCTTATTTTCGATATACTGAGATAAGATCAAAACGGCACGATCTGCGCGATGAGCGGCTGCACGCCGGTTGTCCGATCGGGATTGACAATTCCTTTGGAATGCGCTATAATGGCGATCGTGAAGATGTGCCGCTGTGGCGGAATTGGCAGACGCGCGGGACTTAGAATCCCGTGGGAGACCGTGCAGGTTCAAATCCTGTCGGCGGCACCAAAAGGGCGAAGGGTTGAAGACCCTGCGCCCTTTTGAATGTTGTGCGCAGACAGGATTTGAGGGGAGACAAGGCGTTCCTTGTGCTCTTTCACGCGCAAGGAATGCCGCAGGTCGGCGGATTCTACCGCCGACTCGACAATTGATAATTGTCGATCGTGCGCCGCGCTCAAGCGGAAAATCCTGTCGGCGGCACCAAAAAGACGGAGAGGTTGTAAACCTCTCCGTCTTTTTGAATGTTGTGCGCCGACAGGATTTGAGGGGAGACAAGGCATTCCTTGTGCCCTTTCACGTCGCCGCAAGGCGCATTCTGCAAGAAGTTGTCCAAGAGGGCAACTTCTCTGCTTTTTACGCCTGCGTCTCCTTTTCCCAAAAAATCTTTGCTACGCAAATCTTTTTTGGGAGCCCTGATTATAGTTCGAATGAGGAATGCCGCAGTTGGCGGATTCCGCTTTGAACAAAAGCTAACCATTCGGCTTACATTCTTTTTCGTATAAAAAATAGGCAAAGAGGCTTCGATACAACAGGAGCGGGGACGGACGTCCTCGCTCCTGCAATCTTCTCAATTATTTTGTAAGCCCAAGTTCAGGCGGGGAGATCGGGATCGTCGGAGAGATCCCCGTCTCCGCGGCGCTCTGCGGATTGAACTTCCGCGCTCGCTTACCGCATCTGTCTCCGCATGACCATATAGAAGATGGAGATCGCGAAGCAGACCGCAGCCGCGACTGCCGCGAACCAACCGCCGGAGGAGAAAACGATCCCCGTCGACTGTATGATCCCGAGCATCTCCGCGGGGAGCATATTGCTGATCGCGGGAATATGGATCAGTGAGAACGCGAGCGACGGGATCGCAACAAAGATCAGGAAGGGGAGCCAACCGAGCCAGATGGGGCACTTCAGTTTGACGGTGGGGTTCGGATCCCGTTTGATGAGCTTTACGATCATCTTGACCAGAACATAGATCCATGCGAGGGTAGAGAGCAGGAAGAGAACGCCGAGTCCGCGCAGCACCCACAGCAGGATCGTGCGGACGGTCCCTTCCGGGATATTCTCCATGATCATCTTCTTCACTTCGCTCTTCAAGGTTTCGGTGGAGGAGGTCTCTTCATCCGAAAGGAGGACGACGTCCGTCTGCACCTTTCCCGATCCCTCTTTCTTGCTGCCCATCGCCTGAAGGAGCAGGTTGGCGATCAGTTCGTCGGGGTCGATCGTGCCGTCCTCTGCGGCGAGGTCGCGGATCGTCTCGTCGATCTCCTGTCTCAGCTCCGCTTCGTCCTCTTCTGTAAAGACCATGTGGTTGAGATCCTCGTCGTCGCTCGTCGACATTCTGGAATAGATGTCGCGGACGGTCTCGACGATCTCATCGCTGACGTCGGCCGTGGTGGAGCCGCTTTCATAGATCTTTTCGATGATCGCGTCGGTGCGTGAGGAAATGTATTCGTCGTCCACGCCGATCTTGCTCATCTTTTCGTGGATCTCGTCATCGCTGACGGAGGGATTGGTGGAATGCAGAATATCGCGGACGCCGTCGGTCACCTGTTTGCGGACGATCGTACGCGCGACCGTCTGCATGACGTTCTTGGAGATGTCGCTCAAGGTCGCGCTGAGCTGATCGACGATCTTGGTGACGTTGCCGTCGATGAGCGTTTCAAAGACCTCGTCCTCGTTGCCGGAATAGGCGTTGAAGATGTCCGAAATCTCCACCTCGATCCCGACTGCGACGGAAATGCCATCGCCGATGATCTCGGAAGTGTCGATCTCCACGGCGTCGCCGAGCAATTCGTCCACCTGCTCGGATTCGAGCGTGTATTTGACCTCGATCCTCCAGAAGG
>CANPZH010000157.1 GCA_947589335.1 uncultured Clostridia bacterium
CAAAGATTTCGTCCGCAAGACAGATGAGGCCGGCACATGGTCGCTGACCGACGGGTACTTCTTCACGGTGAAGGTCAACGACATCGAATATCAGGGTGTTGTCGCTCCCGGCTGGAGGGACTACGGGACCAAGAAGGGCGTCTGGTGCATGACTGCGACCTCGCAGGCGGGGCTCCCCATCTGGTTCAACGGCGCAGACTGATCGCATTCACGCAAAGACGGCTCCCCCCTCACGGCAGGGGGGAGCCGATTGTAAGGAGGTATCATCGTGGCGGTCCGATATCCGAAAAATCCGCACTTCAATCCATTACAGATGCGCACGCCCGATTACCGCAGCTGGCAGGAGGGCTGCGCGCACGATCCGTCCCTGCTCGAATGGGAGGGCGTCTTCTACGCCTACTCGACGGACACCTTCGGCGCTCCCAACGGCTATCAGATCAGGAGATCGGAGGATCTTCTGCACTGGGAATACGTCGGTCCGGCGATCGACATGGAGAACACCGCGGAGCTCTACCGGAAGGGGAAGGGCGAGTTTCAGGCGGCATACGACTGGTGCGTGACGGGCGAGAAGGAGGTCGGATTCGGCGTCTGCACGCGGAAGGACGGCAGCATGTCCTTCTGGGCGCCCCACTGCGTGCGCGGCACAGACGGCAAATTTTGGCTCTATTTCTGTCTCACGGGCTATTTCGGAGGTTCCAAGTCCTGCATCGGGCTGGCGAAGTCCGAGAGTCCCACGGGCCCCTTCCGCTTTGCCGGACTGCTGCTGCAATCCCCGGCGGGATGGCGGACCCCCAACTGCATCGACCCGCAGTTTTTCTCCGCAGAGGGCAGGAGCTTCCTCGTCTACGGCTCCTACGGCCTCGGGATCCATCTCATCGAACTCGACCCCGAAACGGGGCTGAGGAAGGACGGGCTGACCTATGACGACTTCCGCTCCGGCAAATGCGCCTTCCGCGCATATTACGGCGTGAATCTCGCGCGGGGATCGCTGGAGGGAGGCGTCGTCCACTACCATAAGGGCGTGGAGGTCCTCGAAAACGGCAGGCTGGTCAAGAAGAACTATTACTATCTGATGTGCTCCTACGGCTCGCTCTCCTCCGTCTACAACATCCGCTGCGGACGGAGCGAATCCCCGGAGGGGCCCTATGTAGACGTCAACGGCAACGAGCTCGTCTGCTCTACCGACCTCGGCACCGGGAACAAACTGCTCGGCTCCTTCCGCTGGGACGGCGCCCTCGTCGACTTCTACTGTCCCGGGCACAACGACATGTATGTGACGAGCGGCGGCGTCGATCTCATCTCCTACCATTGCAGGACGAACTACTTCATCGAAAGGGGGATGAGCCGTTCGGCGAACTTCCACTATCTGTATCTCGGGCAGTACGCCTTCAACTCGGACGGCTGGCTCGTGATGAACGCCAACCGCTACGCGGGGGAGACGCTCCAACCCGTCTCGCGGGAAGATCTTCTGAACATCTCCGCGGGCAACTTCGAAGCGGTGCTCTTCACGCAGGGGTACAAGACGGTCGTCTCGAAGAGGATCGTCCTCCGCCCCGACGGGACGGTGACGGGCGCATACGCCGGCAAATGGCGGACGTACGGGGAGCGCGATATCCTGATCGAACTGGACGGCGAGGAGTATTGCGGGGTGATCATGCCCGCCTGGCTCGACGACCAGGGCGTTGCGGGGCTCACGGTCTCCGCGCTCGGCAGAACGAGCGGCATGGCGCTCCACCTCAACAGCACCAACCGGATCTGACGGGAACCCGGCAACCATACCGACCGAACGGGGGAAAGCGGAACGTCGCTCCAATCATACAACAGACCCGGCGAAAAAACGATCGCCGCCCGCCGCGCAGAAGCGCGGCGGGCGGCTCTTTTCAAAACGCAAAGACAGTCGCCGGAATGACAACACCCCTTTGCCCCTTCGGGGACTTTTCCCTCAAGGGGACAGCAAGAGAGTTGGTGCTTGGCGCCCCCTTGAGGGGGAGCTGGCGAGGCGTTAGCCGAGACTGAGGGGGTGTCATTCTAAATCCGTCATTCCGAACGCTTTTTCATCCGTCATTCCGAGGCGAAGCCGAGGAATCCCCGCCCTGAGCCTCCTGCTCTTTGCGGATCTCCTCATTCTCCTCGTCGGTATTCATGAAGTCGGTCTTGCGCTCTTTCTTGCGTTTGAAGGGATTGCCGTTCTTGAAGACCAGCATCAGAAGGACGCAGAAGGCGGCGGCCACGACTTCGCCGACGCCCCACCAGATCCCGACGAGCGCCCCCACAACGACCGCCGTGGCGATCAGAATGCAGGCGATCACACAAAAAACGATACTCAAAACGCGAAACATTTTTCTCTCCGGCCGGTATAACTTTGTTATTATTGTACCATAATCAGGGGGAAAACACAACATCTTGTGGCGGAAAAAACCTTTGGCGGGAAAGAAAAAAATTCCCGAAAAAAGCTGAAAAAAACCGCGAAAAACAGTTGACATAAATTTCGGAGTATGATAGAATGAACAAGCTGTCCGAAAGAAGGGCGCGTTTCGGGAACAAAACGTAAGAAAATCCGAAAATTTTCCGAAAAAGTTGTCGAAACCGCTTGACGGCGGGGAAAACCTGTGTTATAATAGACAGGCTAGCCTCGCAAGAGGGGATAGCGCCGGGCTGTTGTCCGGTCAACGCAGATTAAAAATCGAATAAGAAAGAAACGATTTTTTGTAATACAAAAAGCAGTTTCTGTCAATTTTTTTGAGCATCAAATAGTACTCAAAACAAAGTCAGCAAGATAACGAGAATTTATTCGAGTTAGAGCCGCTGATATGGATTAGCCCATATCGGCTTTAAGCAATGAAACTTAAGAGTTTGATTCTGGCTCAGGATGAACGCTGGCGGCGTGCTTAACACATGCAAG
>CANPZH010000158.1 GCA_947589335.1 uncultured Clostridia bacterium
ACATAGTCGTAGCCGAGATAGGTCTCCTTGGCGTTCCTCGTCTTGATCCAGAGGTTCATCCAGCCCGTGTCGCCCGCTTCGTAGGGGGTGATATCCGCCGCCGTCTCGACGCGGAAATAGAGATACTCATTGTCCCGCGCGACCTGCACGGAGGAGATATCGTTTCTGCCCGAAGCGTCGGTGATCCGCTCCTTCCCCGCAAAGTTCACGCAGTCGCGGTCGAGGCAATCGCCCGTGAAGTCGGCATATTTTTTGACCGTGCTCCAGAGGGGATCGTCCTTTGCGATGTCGATCGTCGTGACGGGATACTTATAGTGCTTTGCCGCCGTGTAGTTGTTCTCGCGGATATATTTCGCCGTGAGAATGTAGCCGTTGTCGCCGAGGTTCTCGGAGGGCTCCAAATCCCGCGAGAACTCCGCGTCGAACGTATCGACGGTGTAGTAGACCCCGTTCTGATCGAGGAACTTCGTCGCGACCCACTCGTTCCAGCCGGTGACGAAGGTGAAACGCGCCTCGTCCTTGTAATCGAGCACCGTCTTCCACTGGCTCTGATAGTTGAGATCCTCCGCAAACCGCGTATGGTCGGTGAGGTCGACATCGAGGCTGTACCCTCTGCCCTGCGTGCCCGTCGTGTCCGAGAAGCGGACCGTTCTGTGCTGTGCGACGGAGACGTTGATCCAACCGTTGTGGCTCGGCTGGCGGTCGAAGACGCCGTCCGGCACAAATTCGATCCACGGGATCCCGTCGTCCTCATACGCCTCGTTGGGCCACTGACGGCAGCGGAATTCGAAGAGGTCGTACATCGCCTTCTCGGTGGGATCGTCGAGATCGAGCCCGTAGTTCTTGGCATAATAGAAATTATTGTACATCGTGATGATCGGCTTGCCGTCGGGCGCAAACCAAAGGGAACGGTATTTGTCCGTCTTGTAGCAATAGTTGTAGATCGTCTTCAGCTCGCCCATGTAGCCCTCGCGGGTGCCCGCGGCGTAATACATGATCTTGGGGACCTTCCAACCTGCCGCCTGATATTCGAGCAGGACTTTGAACAGAACGTCCGTCACCGCCTGATAGGTGTACCCGTTCGTCGCGTCGAAGATGAGGAAATCGACCCCTGCCATGCAGAACATCTCGACCTGCTTGCGGATCACCCATTCGTCTGTGGAGTTATAGTACCCCCAAACGGGTTGGCCCCAGAAGTGCCAAGCGTCCAGCGGGGAGGTGTCGTCGTCCACCTGGAACGCCTCGAGGTCTGTCCCGTCTTTGGTGATCTCGGAAATATCGTAGACCCCCCTCTGCCGCGAGCCGTTGTTCTGACCGAGCCAGAGGAAGTAGAAGAGCCCGACATAGCGGTCCTCATCCTCCTTGCCGTCCGCGGTGAGGATGGTCCTTCCGAAGTCGTCCGTGCCCGTGATGTTGTACACCGCGTACTCCTGCGGGGTGAGGTCTCTTTCGTCATCTACGCGGAGAGATTCGTCGTACCCCGTGAACAGCTCGGGTTCGTTTCCGCCGGGCTGTTCACCTCCCGGATTCTCGTTTCCGCCGGGATTCTCGCCGCCCGGATTTTCGCCCGAGCCGCCGCACGCCGCAAAGGAAAATACCATCATCGCCGTCATACCGAATATGCCGATCTTTTTGAGGATATCGGTTCTCATGCAATCTCCTTGTTTTGTTTTGAAGAACGCGCCCGCGGTGCGGGCGCGCCTTTGTCCGTCAGTAGCCGTAGCGGTAGTTGAGCCGCCCGATGGGCGCGCTGTCTCCCGTGCGGTAGAAGTCGAGATAGGGATAAGTTCCCGTCTCCTTGATCTGAACATTGTCCGTCACTTTGAACTCGATGTCGTAGTTCGCGCCGCCGAGCCCGAGATCGCCCAGTTCCACCCGTACGATCATCACATTGCCCGAGACGTAGAGATCCCCCTCTCCCGCCTCCTCGAGTTTGCCGCCCGAGACCGCATGGGAGACGGATGTCTTTCCGCCGGCGACCTTTCTCCCGATCACATAGTCGTAGCCGAGATAGGTCTCCTTGGCGTTCCTCGTCTTGATCCAGAGGTTCATCCAGCCCGTGTCGCCCTCTTCGTATGGGGTGATGTCCGAAGCCGTCTCGACGCGGAAATAGAGGTACTCATTGTCCCGCGCGACCTGCACGGAGGAGATGTCGTTCCTGCCCGAAGTGTCGGTGAGGTGGTCGCGCTTGCCGAGGACGTCGGCGCAGTCGCGGTCGAGGCAGTCGCCCGTGAAGTCGGCATACTTTTTGACCGTGCCCCAGAGGGGATCGTCCTTCGCGATGTCGATCGTCGTGACGGGATACTTATAGTGTTTTGCCGCCGTGTAGTTGTTCTCGCGGATGAGCTTTGCCGTGACCATGTAGCCGTTGTCGCCGAGGTTCTCGGAGGGCTCCAAATCCCGCGAAAACTCGGGAATGAAGGTATCGACGACGAAATACTGCGAGCCGTCGTACATCTTCATCGCGATCCACTCGTTCCAACCGGTGAGGAAGGTGAAACGCGCCTTGTCTTTGTTGGCAAGCACCGTGTTCCACTCGCTCACATAGTTGAGATCCTCCGCATAGCGGGAGTGATCCGTGAGACCCGTGTCGAGACTGTAACCCCTGCCGTGCGTGCCGATCGTATCGGAGAAACGGACGGTGAGATGCTGTGCGACGGAGACGTTCACCCAACCGTTATGGAAGGGCTGCCGATCCTCCATGCTGTTGGGAATGAACTCGATCCAAGGGATCCCGTCCTCTTCGAAGACTTCGTTGGGCCACTGGCGGCAGCGGAATTCGAAGAGATCGTACATCGCCTTCTCGGTGGGATCGCCGAGATCGAGCCCGTAGTTCTTGGCATAATAGAAATTATTGTACATCGTGATGATCGGCTTGCCGTCGGGCGCAAAC
>CANPZH010000159.1 GCA_947589335.1 uncultured Clostridia bacterium
GGAGCGGCTCTTCGTCTGCGGGCAGATGCGGAAGGGGACTTTTTCCGATTCCGTCTCGAGCTGGCAGCTCACCGTCTACGATGAGGACTTTACGACGCCGGAGTGGTTCAAGGGCGGCATCATGTATCAGATCTTTCCCGACCGTTTCTGCAAGGTCGGCGACAGACCCTTGAAGCCGCACAAGATTCTGAAACGGTGGGGGGAGATGCCGAACTATCGCCCCACGCGCTATGGCGAAGTGCTGAATAACGACTTTTTCGGCGGGAACTTTGCCGGCGTCATGACGAAACTCGATTACCTCAAGAGCCTCGGCGTGACCGTGATCTATTTCAACCCGATCTTCGAGGCGTATTCCAATCACCGTTACGACACGGGAGATTACCGGAAGATCGACGAACTGCTCGGCACTACCGAAGAATTCGACGCGCTCGTGCAGGCGGCCGGCGAGAGGGGAATGCGGATCATCCTCGACGGCGTCTTCAACCACACGGGCGCAGACAGCGTGTATTTCAATCAATTCGGCAGATATCCCTCCGTGGGCGCCTATCAGTCCAAAGATTCCCCCTACGCCGATTGGTTCAGCTTCCACCCCTTCCCGGACGATTACGATTGCTGGTGGGGGATCCGCACCCTTCCGGCGGTCAACGAGCGTTCGGAGAGTTATCAACAATTCATCTGCGGCGAAGACGGCATCGTCCGCCACTGGCTCCGCCATGGGATCGCGGGCTACCGCCTCGACGTCGCGGACGAGCTTCCCGATTTTTTCCTGAAAAAGGTGCGGGAAGCGATCAAGGCGGAAAACGGCGACGCGCTGATCATCGGCGAGGTCTGGGAAGACGCCTCCAACAAGATCGCCTACGACGTGCGGCGGGAGTACTTCCAGGGGCTCGAGCTCGACAGTGTGATGAATTATCCGCTGAAAGACGCCATCATCGACTATCTTGTCTCGGGGAGCGTCTGCAGGCTGCGCGAGACGATCGCGATGCTCATCGACCACTATCCCAAGACGGTGCTCGATTCCGCGATGAATATTCTCGGCACGCACGACACGGCGCGGATCTTGACCGTGCTCGGCAAACAGCCCTGCGCGGATAAGGAAGAAATGGCACACAAGCGGCTCGGCGAGGCGGAAAGAGCGCGCGCGCTGGAGCTTTTGAAATTTGCCGTCGTGCTGCAATACACCTTGCCGGGCGTCCCGTGCGTCTATTACGGCGACGAGAACGGCATGGAGGGCTATGCCGATCCGTTCTGCCGCAGATGTTTCGACTGGGACCACCTCAACGAGGCGCTGATCGGTTTTTACCGTAAATTGGGCGAGATCCGCACCGGCGAACTCTTCGGCGCGTTCCGCAGCGGACAGTATCGGGAGATCTTCGCGGACGCGTCTTGCCTCGTATTCGAGCGGAGAGCGCCCGGACAGACGGCGTATGTCTATGTGAACCACTCCGACAGCGCATACCGGATCACCTTCCGCGGGAAATACCGCGAGTACCTGACTGACACGGTCTACCGCGACGTTTTGCCTGTTGCCCCGCACAGCTATGGGATCCTCGCCCGTATCAAGTAGTTTTTAATACTATGTCTGTCATAAACCATATACTGTGCCAGACATAATAGCGGCAAATTCCTCCGCTTAGAAATATTTCTGCACGATCTGCCCGCTGTGCGCGGAAAGCGTAGCTTTCCGCGCACAGCGGGTTTTCCACATCCGGCCGCGGCGCCACGGCGGCTTTTCCGGCGCATTTTCGAAAGTTTCCCGGGAAAATGCGTAGATTTTGCGTCTTGCCGCAAATTTATAGAAAAACACAAGTTCCCGGTCGGAAAAATGCCGTTTTCGGGCCTTTTGACCCCTAACTATTCTTAAAATTAGGCTTTTGCGAATAGTTATGTCTGTCCCCCTTGCGCATGTTCCCCGGCAAGGGGGCGGCGTACCCGCGGAATTTTTCCGCCCTTTTCAAGGATCCTTCCGTGCGCGCTTGCACCTTTTTTGAAAAATCTTCCGCCGATAACTATTCGTAAAATTGACATCTCCGTCTCTTTGTGCTATAATGGCGCCATGAAGCCCGCTGTGAACTATTATCAGGAACGCAATCTGAAGAACCTCCGCCGCATCGACGTCTTGCTTGAGGAGCTGCCCTCCTTCTGCGAGGATTTCCTGCGCGGCGTCGAGACGAGGACGAGCACGCTGACCCGCCTCAACTATTGTTACGACCTCCGCATCTTTTTCGATTTCCTCTCGAGGAAAAAATTCCGCGGGAAAAAAGCGGCGCAGGAGATCACGCTGGAAGACCTCGACAGCGTGACCGATACCGACATCGAGATCTATCTCAACTACCTCTCCCACTACGATTTCCGCGGCAAGCTCCTCGCCTGCGACGAGCGTGCCAAGGCGCGCAAGCTCTCGACCGTCCGTTCCCTCTTCAAATATTTTTTCAACAAAGGTCTGATCGAGGTCAACAATACGGCGAAGGTCGCGACGCCGAAGCTCCACGAAAAAGAGATCATCCGTCTCGACAGCAACGAGGTCTCAAAGATATTGGATGTCGCCGAGGATGGAAGCGGGCTCTCCGCCCACGCAGACGGCTACCATGAAAAGACGAAGATCCGCGACACGGCGATCCTTACCCTCTTCCTGGGCACCGGGATCCGTATCTCCGAGCTGGTCGGCCTCAACGACGAGAGCATCAATTTTGCGGATAATTCCTTCCTCGTGACCCGCAAGGGCGGCAACCAGGCGATCCTCTATTTTTCGGAGGAAGTCGCGGGCGCGCTCGGCGCCTATATCGAACAGAAGCGCAACGATCCCCGCGTCCCCCGCGACGAACATGCCCTCTTCCTCTCCATGCAGTACCGCCGTCTCA
>CANPZH010000160.1 GCA_947589335.1 uncultured Clostridia bacterium
GGCATGTTCGACAATCCCCGCTACTGCCTCTATCAGTCCAAATATACCGCCGTCCTTGCCGGCCGTGCCGCGGAGACGCCGACCGAGATCGTCGCGATCGCCGGGAAATGCTGCGAGAGCGGGGACCTCATCGGGACGGAGTTCAATCTTCCGAAGGCGGAGAGGGGAGACCTCATCGCCGTGCTCTCGACCGGCGCCTACAACTACTCGATGGCGAGCAACTATAACCGCAACTTCATCCCGCCCGCCGTCCTCGTGAAGGACGGGAAGGCGGAATACATCATCAAACCGCAGACCTTCGAAGACCTCGTGCGGAACGATCTGATCCCCGACCGCCTGAAATGAACCCGCGCCGTCCGCCTTTCCCCCGGCGGACGGTATTTTTTTTGTCCGTAAGATACAATATCTTGACCGTTTATCCCCAAAATGCGGCACAAATTGTGGATTTCTTGGCGGATTTTCCCTCGAAACGATTGCCTTTTGCATGCCGATTTGCTATAATGTTAGGGTATGAGTGTCCCCATTGAAAGAATCATCGGGCTCGTGGCGAGCTTCCTTGCCGTGGTGGTCGTTCTGACCCTCCACGAGTTCGCGCACGCCTTCGTCGCCTATCGGTGCGGGGATCCCACGCCGAAGTGGAACCGGCGGCTCACGCTCAACCCGCTCAGGCACTTCGACCTCATCGGGCTCATCTGCTTTACACTCGTCGGCTTCGGCTGGGCGAAACCCGTTCCCATCAACCCGAACAACTTCAAAAAATACCGCCTGGGGCTCGGGCTCACCGCCTGCGCGGGCGTCGTGATGAACTATCTCTGCGCCTTTGTGTTCGCGCCCTTTTTGCTCATGACGGTCCATTACGGACAGGGGCTCCCCGAACCGATCTTCTATTTCCTGTACAAATTCACCCAATATCTCTATGGATACAGCCTCTCTTTCTGCGTCTTCAACCTGCTGCCGCTGTACCCGCTCGACGGATTCCGCATCGTCGATGCACTCAACAAGCGCCGCGGAAAGATCTATCGCTTCCTCCGCCAATACGGCTACTATATCCTGCTCTTTCTCATCGCCGAGAGCTTCATCTGCAACGTCTTCGTCGACTTCGGCACCTCCTACGGGAATTACACGATGGTGACCTGGATGGACAATCTCAATATCCTCGGCTGGTTCATGAAATTCGGGACGAACATCTTAGGCTGGCCGATCGACGCGCTTTGGGGGCTTGTGCCATGGTAAACCGTGAAAATTTCGAGTCGATCGTCGACTACACGACCGTTTTAGACGGCTTCGAGGGGCCCTTGGACCTTCTCCTCTTCCTCATCAACCGGGAGGAGATCGAGATCAAAGATATCTTTGTCTCGCAGGTCACCGAGCAGTTCCTCGACTATATGAAAGGATTGCCCTATCTCGACGTCGACAAGGTGACGGAATACCTCAACATTGCGGCGACGATCCTGAAGATCAAGGCGCAGAGCCTCGTGCCCAACCTCGAAGAGGATCCCGACCTCGAGCTCGAGATCGAAGAGGACAAGACGAACCTGATCCGCGCCCTCGAAGAGTTCCGTCTCATCAAAGAGGAGACGAAAAAACTCAAAGAGCTCGAGACGATCGGATACTTTTTCAAGGAACCCGACAAGAACGTGGGGGAGACGAAGACCGTCTTCACCCTCGAAAATCTCACGCTGGACGGGCTCGTCTCCGCCTTCTCCCGTCTCATGATGAAGCGGGAAAACGAGCTCGCTGCCGTAGAGGAACGGGAGATCCCGCAAGACCGTTACACCGTCGCCCAAAAGGTACAGACGATCCTCGAGACGCTCGAAACGGCAAAAAAAGTGTCGTTCGACGCACTCTTCACCCGCGATTTTACGAAGAGCGAGATCGTAACGACCTTCCAGGCGCTTTTGGAGTTGCTGAAATATCAATATTTGCGTGTGACGCAGGCGCAGGCATTCGGCGAGATCGTCATCTCGCTCAATCCCGACCGCGGCGAGGAGGACTATCTTGGACAAATTGACGAATATAATTGAGGCGGTCCTGTTCGCCTCGGGGAAGGGCGTCGCGATCGCCGATATCGCGGAAAAACTCGAAGTGACCGCGCGCGAGGTCAAGGCGGCGCTCGATAAGCTGAAGGAGCGGTACGGCGAAGAAGGAGGGATCCAGCTCCTGCTGTTCAACAACAAGGCGCAGCTCGCCTCCAACCCCGCATACAAGGCAAACGTCGAGGCCGTGCTCAACCCGATCCGCGAGAAGGAACTCACGCGCACGATCCTCGAATGCGCCGCGATCGTCGCCTACAAACAGCCGATCACCAAAACGGAGATCGAGCTTTTGCGCGGGCTCAACAGCGACTACGCCGTGCACGCCCTCCTCGAGCTCAAGCTCATCTATCCCTGCGGACGGAAGGACGCCGTGGGCCGTCCCATTCTCTATGCCACAACGGACGAATTCCTGAAGAGATTCAAACTGCACTCGCTCGAAGATCTGCCCGACTACAACGAGCTCATGGCTGCGATCACCCGCACCGAGACGGACAGCTACCTCTATGCCCGCGAGGAGTACACCGAGGGCGAGGAGGACGGGACGCGCGCGGAAGCTGCGATCGCCGACGCCCGCGAAGAGGGGGGATATGAGATCCCGGACTTCCTCCGCGGACTCGACGAGAGCGACCTCGTCAAGATCGGCTGACCGACGCTCCCTGCCGCCGTGAAGGAGCGGGAGCGGTGCAAAGTCCTTATACGTCATTCCGCCCCGCGTTTCTTTTTACGTCCTTTTTAATGCGTCATTCTGAGCGGAACGAAGTGGAGTCGAAGAATCGCACCTTATTATAATGCGGTCCATGTTTCGACAAGCTCAA
>CANPZH010000161.1 GCA_947589335.1 uncultured Clostridia bacterium
TAAAAGCCGATGAGCAGAATAGACAGGCGGATATGCAGGACGATGCGGAGCAGCGCGATCGTGAGGAAGACCCCCACACCGACCGCCACGCAGAGAATGAGCAGATAATCCCCGAGGACGGTGCGTTCGGAGAGCGCGCTGACCTGCGAGGCGAGAATCTGCAGATCGGGTTCGGCGACCGTGACGATGATCCCGATGATGAACGAGACGAGCGCGATGATCCAGATCTTGCGCGAATGGGTCATGGCCGAGCCGATCTTCTCGCCGATGACGAGCATCGACATATCCGCGCCCAACGTAAAACAGCCCATCCCGATGATGAGCAGCACGACGCCCGCGAGGAAGAGGACGAACGTCCCCGTCTCCAGCGGCGTGAAGGTGACGCTCAGGATCATGACGAGCAGAGCGATCGGCAGAATGGACGTGAGCGATTCGACGATTTTTTCTTTGAGCGCCGTGGTCATGACAGCCTCGTCACTTCAGATATTTCCGTTCGATCGCCGCGATCTTGTCGATCCGTCTTTGGTGCTTTTCGAGTCCCGAAAACTCCGTTTCGAGGAAGGTCTTTACGATGTCGAGGGCGAGATTGCCTCCGACGATCCCCCCGCCGAGCGCGAGAACGTTCGCGTCGTTGTGTTCGCGGGTCAGACGGGCGCAGGTCGCGTCGGTACAGAGGGCGCAGCGGATCCCGGGCACCTTGTTCGCCGCGATCGAGATCCCGATCCCCGTCGTGCAGACGAAGATCCCCCGCGCACATTCCCCGGCTGCGACAGCCTCGGCGGCGCGCAGAGCGAAATCGGGATAGTCGCAGGAGGCCCCGCTCGTCGTGCCGAAGTCGACCGCTTCATAGTTCGCGGAAGCGAGATAAGACGCGATGAGGTTTTTCAGGGCGAGCCCGCCGTGGTCGCATGCAAGCGCAATTTTCATACTCTTTCCTCCCTATGTGTGGATTGTATCAGACTTTTTTCGGATTGTCAAGACCGGTTTGCAAAATGGGCGGACAGTATTTTTCCACGATCAGGGGGATACATTCGCGGATCCGCCGCAGCGTGACGCGGTAGACGTCGATGTCGCGGCCGTACGGATCGGGGATCTCCCTTCCGCAGAGGAGGGAGAAGCTCGTCACGTTGCCGAATCCCGCCAGCCGCCGTGCCTGCGCGTCCGTCATGCAGATGACGACCTCCGCCTCCTTGATCATCTTCTCGGTGAGCTGTCTCGGGCGGAAGGTCTTGTTGACGGGGATCTTCGCCTCGCCGAGGGCCTGTGCGCTGTTCGGCGAGAGCGCGCTCCCGGGCGTGACCGAAAGCCCCGCGGACGAGACCGTATAGCCCGCGATCTTCTTCTTTCTCAGCTCCCTGCGGAGCGCCGCCTCCGCCATCGGGGAGCGGCAGGTGTTGCCCGTGCAGACGAACAGGATCTTCTTGCGTTGCATCTTTTTCCCCCTTTTCCCCCGCGCTACTGTGCGCCGAATGCGCGTCTGAAGCGGTTCATCACGCCCGCCATCACGCCGCCGCTTTCCGTCGGTTCGATGCCGATGAGCAGAGTCGCCTCCCTCTCACCCCGCCTGAGCAGGGCGTAGAGCCGCCGCGCCATCTCCTCCCCCGAATCGCCGAGGTCAAGCGTCTGCACGCCCTTCAGCATGGGGAGGACCCCGCTCTCGCAGAGCACGACGGGAACTCCCCCTCTCTCCTTTTCCGCGTCCGCGAGCAAGAGCGCCTCCTCCGCCGTCTTGCAGAGGGCGGTCTCGCAGCGGGGAGAATAGTGTTTATATGCCATGCCGGGGCTTCTCGGTTTTTCCCCCGTCTTCATGCGGTAGACGCCGCAGTCCCCCGCAACAGAGGCGATCATCGTGCGGGTGACGAGCCCCTCCCTGAGGATCTGCGGGATACTTCCCGTGCAGTCGAGCACGGTGCTCTCGATCCCCCCTTGGCATGCCCCTCCGTCCAAAATGAGCGGGATCTTCCCGTTGAAATCGTCGAAGACATGCCCCGCCGTCACGGGCGAGACGTGCTTGGAGAGATTGGCGCTCGGGGCGGCGACGGGAAGATCGGTCTCCCGCAGAAATGCCTGCGCCGCCATGGAGGACGGCACGCGGATCGCGAGCGTATTCAGCCCGCAGGAGACGTACTTCGATACCTTTCCCGCGGAGGGATAGACCATCGTGAGCGGTCCCGGCAGAAAGGCGCGGCGGAGCGCCGCCGCATAGGGCGGTTCCCCGTCGATGAGCGTACGGATGTCATAGTCCGCATGGACATGTACGATGAGCGGGTTGTCGGCAGGCCTTCCCTTGAGGGCGTAGATCTTCTGCACGGCTTCGTCCGAAAAGGCGTTCGCGCCGAGCCCGTAGACCGTTTCGGTGTGGAAGGCGACGACTTCGCCCGCGCGGATGAGCCGCGCCGCAAGGGATTTTCCCGCTTCCGCGGGGAGGATCTTCGTCTCCATGATCAGTCGTAGGGAAGGTCCTCCGCGTCGTCTTCCGCTTCCCCTTCCTTGGAGGCGGGAGCGGGCTGCTTCTTGACGTACTGCGGCTCCTCGGTGGGCAAGCCTTGGTCTTCGATCTCGATGAACTTGGTGAGCTCCCCGAGGAAGCGGAGCTGGATCCGCCCGGGAGCGCCGTTTCTGTGCTTGGCGAGGTTGAGCTCCACCGCCCCCTTTACGGCCTTGCCGTCCGCGGAGTTCTCGTCGAGACGGTTGATGAACATGACGATGTCGGCGTCCTGCTCGATCGCGCCCGATTCGCGCAGGTCGGAGAGCTGTGCCTCCTTCGTCTGGATCCGCCGCAGCTGGGAGAGCGCGATCACGGGAACGTCGAGTTCCTTTGCCATGATCTTGAGCGAACGGGTGCTGCCG
>CANPZH010000162.1 GCA_947589335.1 uncultured Clostridia bacterium
GCCGCAAGCGGCGCGCCGCGCGCGTCGTAAGCAATCGCCGTGAGGAAACGTGCTCCCGCGCTTTAACCCGCATGGTCCTCTCGGTCGTTCCATCGGACACGAAGCGCGAGGTATCGCGCAAATGGAGTGCGCTTATGGAAAAGCGTGGTTTTCCAACGCGCAGTGATTTGGGGAAACGCAGAAGCGTGGTTCTGCTCGCGGTACATTATTTAAGGAAGGGCAGAAGCATTCCCAATCACGTCATTCTGTCCCGCGCGAAGTTCTGATTCTCCAAGCGCGGCACGAGCGCCAACGGCGCGAAGTAGCGGAGCGTAGCGGAGTCGAAGAATCGCACTTTATTACAATGCGGTCCACACTTCGACTTCGCTCAGTGTGACGTGAAAAGAACGTCATTCCGCCCCGCGCGCTTTTAATACGTCATTCTGAGCGGAGCGAAGCGGAGTCGAAGAATCGCACCAAACGTCATTTCGAACGTATGTGAGAAATCTCAATCACGTCATGTTGAGCTTGTCGAAACATGGACCTTATTACAATGCGGTCCACACTTCGACTTCGCTCAGTGTGACGTGAAGAAGAAAAGCGGGGCAGTGTGACGCAAAAAGAAGGACACCCCTTCCGTCACTCGCGTTGCTCGTGCCACTCCCCCCTCAAGGGGTGGGCAAGGGAGAGAACGCTTTTTAATGCGTCATTCCGAACCGAAAGGGCGTATACGGAGTGCGAATTGATCGTCCGCGAGGAATCTCACGCATTGAAAACACGAAAAAATTCTCGGAAATTCCTTGACAGATACCGAAAAATTTTTCGGAAACCGCTTGACAAATACCGTGGCGGGGTATATAATGCAAATACCCAATGGGGGTATAGGAGAACAGCCATGGAACACACTTGCTGCGAGCACAAGACGAAGGTGCGGACGGAGGAGGAGAAGCGGGCGATCGTTTCCCGTCTCAACCGCATCGCGGGGCAGATGAACGGCGTCAAGCGGATGATCGAAGAGGACCGCTATTGCGACGACGTGCTCATCCAGCTCTCCGCGATCGACAAGTCCATCAAGAGCCTTGCGAACCTCATTCTCGACAGTCATATGCACACCTGTCTCATCGAAAATATCCGCGCCGGCAATCTCGATGCCGTAGACGAGATCGTCGAGCTGTTCAAAAGGTTCCAGTGATGAAGAAGCGGTATTCCGTCACGGGGATGACCTGTGCGGCGTGCGCGTCCGGGATCGAGCGCACGGTCAAAAAACTCGACGGGGTCTCCTACTGCGCCGTCTCTCTCATGGGGGAGAGCATGGACGTGGAGTTCGACGACGCCCGTCTTCCGGAGGAACGGATCAAAAGCGCGGTCTTCGCGCTCGGCTACGGCGCCTATGACTACGGCAAGGCGCCTCAAAAGAGGGGGGAGCGCGTCAGCCCGCTTCTTGTGCGGTTTTTACTCTCCCTGCTCTTTCTCCTCCCGCTCATGTATCTCTCGATGGGGGGAATGGAGATGTTCCGCCTTCCCGTGCCGACGGGTTGGTGGAACCACGGCTTTCAGCTCGGGCTCGCGACGGCGGTCCTCGCCGTCAACTACAAATTTTTCACGAGCGGCGTCAAGGCGGCGGTAAAGCTCGTGCCGAACATGGACACCCTCATCACCGTCGGGAGCCTTGCCTCCTATCTCTACAGCCTCGCCGTGATCATCCTTTGGCACACGGGCGTCACGGAGACGGGGCACCTCTTCTTCGAGTCGGCGGCGATGATCTGCACCCTCGTCTGCCTCGGGAAGTGGCTCGAAGACCGTTCGAAAAAGAAGACGGGACGGGAGGTGGAAAAACTGCTCTCTCTCGCGCCGGACGTCGTCTCGGTGGAGCGGGAGGGCGCGGAGGTCAAGTGTTCCCTCTCGGACGTGAAGGCGGGGGACGTCGTGATCGTGCGGCAGGGCGAGTCAGTGCCCGTGGACGGGAAGGTGCTGTCCGGGCATGCGTTCGCCGACCAGTCGGCGGTCACGGGCGAGAGCCTCCCCGTGGAGATCGCGGAGGGGGACGCGGCAATGAGCGCCTCGCTCATCACGGGCGGGTTCGTCAGGATCAGGGCGGAGAGGGTCGGCGAAGACACGATGCTCGCCTCCATCATCCGCATGGTGCGGGAGGCGGGCGCGAGCAAGGCGCCCATCCAGAAACTTGCGGACAGGGTCGCGGCGGTGTTCGTGCCCGCGGTCGTCGCGATCGCCGTTCTGACGTTTTTCGTCTGGATCTCGGTCACGCGGGACGCGGGCAGTGCGGTCAACTACGCCGTGAGCGTGCTCGTCATCTCCTGCCCCTGCGCTTTGGGGCTCGCGACGCCGGTGGCGATCATGGCGGCGACGGGACGGGGCGCAAGCCTCGGGATCCTCTATAAAAACGCCGAAGCGCTGCAAAAGATGGCGACCGTGCGCGAGATCATGCTCGACAAGACAGCGACGATCACCGAGGGGAAGCCCAAGGTCGTGTACTTCGAGGGGGACGAGGCCGCGCGGAAGATCGCGTTCGGCTTGGAAAAGAAGCTCAACCATCCCCTTGCGCAGTGCATCGCGGAGTTCTGCGGCGGGGGAGAGGAGGCGGAAAACGTCGAATATATCGTCGGACAGGGCGCAACGGGGACGGTGGACGGCAGGCGGTACTTCCTCGGCAACGAGCGCATGATGCAGTGCCGCGGCATAAAATTCCCCGAAAAGCTCGGGAAGTTCGAAACGCTCACACGGGAGGGCAAAACGGTGCTCTTCCTCGCGGACGAGCGGGAGATCATCGCCCTCTTCGCCCTTGCCGACACCCTGAAGGAGGGGAGCCGAGAGGCGATCGGAAG
>CANPZH010000163.1 GCA_947589335.1 uncultured Clostridia bacterium
CCTCAAACGGCAAAAAAGCCGGCTTTTTGTTTGGGTCGGACGGCGCGGCGGTTGATCGCATAGGTCAGCGCGACCCAGAGCCCGAACAGGCCGAGCACGACGGGATAGTAGAGCGCATAATACCACCACGGCATGGAAAAGGAGGGCGCGGCAAACAGGATGATCGACCCGTCGACGATCCTGGAGAAGACGGCGTTCCCCTCGGCGACCCCCATGCCGACGCATACTTCCGTATAGACGACGATCACCGCAAGGATTGCAGCCGTCCACAAAAGATCTGTCTTCCGGAAGGGAACATGTCCCGACATCGCAAGTCCGCCGAAAAACAGGAGCGCATGGTTTGCGATCGCCAGATAAAACGTCATCTCATTGGGATCCCGCGCGGCAAAGATTTGGGGCGCGGCGACCATGACGATCCCGTAGACCACGCCGCAGAGACCGGCGATCTGCGCGGCGGCAACCTTGAGGGGCCGCACGGGCAGAAGGACGCTCGCGGCAAACAGAAAATAGCAGATCGCGCTGATATCCATGGGCAGATTGCGCGAGTGCGCATACTCCACCCCCTTGAAAACGAGGAACCACAGCGCCACTCCGTAGACCGCTAAAAAGGAGAGATCCCGGTTCTTGTAGGTCGCATAGGCGCCGAGGGGCGCAAAACACAGCAGAATGAACTGCAATGCCTGTATATGAAGATAGGGATTCGCGTACATGATCGTCCTTTCTCTCTTGCGGAGAGCGGTGTCACTTCAGACCGCCGCCGAGTTTTCGTTTTGCCCGCGCCAGTGCGTTATCGACGCTCTTGGAGTCCTTTCCCGTCGCCTCGCAGATCTGCGCATAGCTCATGCCCTCGAGGTACATCGTCATGACGCGGAACTCGAAGTCGGAGAGCGCCTTCATGAGTTTCAGGCGGAACTCCGAGCGCGATTCGTCGTCGAGCAGAAAGGTCTCGGGGTCCTCCTCCCCCACGAACTCCTCGAGATGGGGGTCGAAGAGGGAGACGGAATTGTTGAGCGGGCTGTTCTTGCGGCGGCTCGAGCCCTTCACGGCGTCGAGGATCTGCCGCGTCACGCAGAGATAGGCGAAGTTTTTGAAGCTCTTCCCCTCCTGCCCGTCGTATTCGTTGATGGCGGAATACAGCCCGATCATGCCCTCCTGCACGAGGTCGTCGGTCTCTCCTCCCACGAGGAAAAACTGCCGCGCGCGGGCGCGCACCGTGTTCATATAGCGGCGGAGCAGGAGCTCCGTTGCCGCCTTGTCGCCGCTCTGCGCACGCCTGACGAGCGCTTCGTCACTTTCCGAGCCTTGCACGCACCACCGCGACGGACGCGTTGAGGGAGTTGACTTTGCCGAAGAGAGGAAGGGAGAGCACTTTGTCGCACTTCTCCTTCGTCAGCCGCTTCACGCCGCTGTCCTCGCCGCCCACGACGAGGGCGATCTTCCCCGAAAGTTTGCTCTCATAGATGCTCTCGCCCCCCGCCTCGAGGGCATAGACCCAATATCCCGCCCTCTTCAGCTCGTCGACGGCGTAGTTGATCGAGGAGACCTTGGCGACTTTGATGTGCTCCGCCGCCCCCGCCGAAATGCGGACGACCGCCTCCGTGACGCTCGCCCCCTTGGCGTTCGGGATGACGACGCCGTCCGCGCCCGCGCACTCCGCAACGCGCAGAATGCTCCCGAGGTTGTGCACGTCTTCGATGCCGTCGCAGAGGACGATGAGGCTCTCCTCCCCGCCCGTAAGATCGCAAAGTTCAAAGTAGCGGAAGTCGGTCGTAAAGGCGACGACGCCCTGATGGCGGCGGTCGGGACATTCGCGGTCGAGCGCGGCGCGGTCTGCGAACTGGACGCGGATCCCCCGCTTCCTCGCCTCCGCGAAGATCCTGCCGAGGCTCCCCTCGGCGCCCTTCTCCATGAGGATCTTTTCGACCGTCTTATCCGTCTTGAGCAGTTCCAGGACCGCATTCCTGCCTTCCGTCTTCATGAGAAAAACAACTCCTCGATCCGATCCGTCTCTCCTATGAGATACAGATATCCCACGACCGCCTCGAGCCCCGTGGAACGGGTGTATTCGGCGACGGTCGCATGTTTGCTCTTGGTGAGCTTCTTCGCGTTCCTGCCGCGGCGGTAGATCTCGCTCTCCTCCTCCGTGAGGAGGGGCAGGATGCGCGAGACCTGTTCGCTCTGCCCGTGCGCGGAGACGACCTCCGACGCGCGCTTGTTGAGCTCCCCCGTCTTGTAGCCGCCCGAGAGCGCGAGCTTCTGCCGCACGAACAGCGTGTACACGGCGTCGCCCACGAAGGCTAGCACGACGGGATTCATCTGTTTGACCCGCTCCTTTTCCGCGGGCAACCGTTCGGATTCCATTGTGTTTATTATACCACGTTTTCCGCCTCTTGACAAGCATTCTCGCGAAAAACCGCCCTTTCGTTTTTTTCGCCGCGGAAACCGCGAAAATCATTTGCTTTTTTCGGGAAATACGCTATAATGAACAATGATCTTACGTCGGACATCAATCAGGTCAAACATGGAAGCCTTTGAAATTTTATTGCCTCTTGCGCTGATCCTGTGCCTCGGGAAACTGATGGGGCTCGGCGCGCACCGTATCGGCATGCCCGCAGTCATCGGCATGCTCCTTGCCGGCATTCTGATCGGTCTTCTGAAATATATCCCGTGGGAGCCGTTGCAGACCACCTTCTTCTCGGAGCAGGTGTCGTTTGCCCTCTCCGTCTTCTCCAAGTTGGGCGTCGTGCTCATCATGTTCTCGGCGGGGCTCGGAACCGATCTGAAAAAACTCAAAAGCACCGGCGTTGCCT
>CANPZH010000164.1 GCA_947589335.1 uncultured Clostridia bacterium
CAAAGCGAGCAAAACGGAACCCTACGGCGGCTATCAGGACGGTGAGTTTTACGACGTGGAAGAGCTTTCCCGCGCCGTCCGCAACGCGCTGTCTGCCGTCGAACAGATCTGCGGCGAAAAGTTCAAAAAGATCTATATCGGCGTACCCGGCGAGTTCACGAAGGTGCTCCCGAAGGAGCAGGTCGTCGGCTTCCCCAAGCGCATGAAGATCGGCAGCCGCGAGATCGAGCAGCTCTTCGAGAGCGGCAAGGAACGGCTCGACGGCTATCGCTTTATGCGCGTTTCGAGCATGATCTATACGACGGCGGACAACCGCCGCGTCGCCGATCCCGCCGGACTGTTGTCGACGGGGCTTTCGGGCGTCCTTTCCTACTTCTACTGCGCGGAATACTTTGCCAAGACGATGGAGAGCATCTTCGACCAGAAGACTGTCCTGCGCTTTCTGCCCACGCAGCTTGCGATGGCGTCCTATCTCATCCCCGCCGAGACGAGAGACGAATACGCGCTCTTCCTCGACGTGGGCTTCCTCTCCTCGACCGTCTGCCTCGTGCTCGGGAACGGGATCCTCGCCCAGCGGACGTTCTGGGTCGGGCAGGGGCAGATCGCCGTCCGTCTCATGGAGAAGTTCTCCCTTCCCTACGACGCCGCCGTCGCGCTTCTGACGCGTTCCAACCTCTACCTCAAACGGGAGGCAAAGAACCGCGAGTTCACCTTCCGCGGCGTGACGTACGACATCGCGACGGAGGACTTCCTCGAAGAGGTGAAGGCGGGGCTCGATGAGATCTGCGAAGCGGTGAGCGGCTTCCTCGAGGAGTGCTCGGGAAGAGAGCTCGACCAAAAGCCGCTCTACGTCTCGGGAGAGGGGTTAGACGGCATCCGCGGCGCCCTCGAACATCTGTCGAGGCGGCTCAGCTGCGTCTGCGAGCAGGTCGCACCCGACCTTCCTTACTACAACAAACCTTCCATGAGTTCGCGGATCGCGCTCACGGACATGGCATATGAAGATAACCGCTCGCGCGGAACTCTTTTTAGATTATTAAACGTTTTCGGAGGTTAAAAGTATGTACAACGACGATATCCCCTTCCTGGGAAGAGATAGCAACGAGACGCCGATGGTCGCGCCCGCTCCCGTCGTGGAGCAGGAGATGAACGGCAGGGCGCGCATCAAGGTCATCGGTGTCGGCGGCGCGGGCAACAACGCAGTCAACCGCATGGTCGACGCCGGCATTACGAGCGCGGAATATATCGCCGTCAATACCGACGCGCAGATCCTCGCCTGCAACAAAGCGAAGACGAAGATCCAGATCGGCGCGCATCTCACCAAGGGGCTTGGCGCGGGCGCCGATCCCGAGATCGGCAGAGCTGCCGCTGAGGAGAACAAAGAGGAGCTCGTCAAGGCGATCGAGAAGACCGACCTTCTGTTCATCACCGCCGGCATGGGCGGCGGCACGGGCACGGGCGCGGCTCCCGTCATCGCGAAGATCGCAAAGGATCTCAAGATCCTCACGGTCGCAGTCGTCACCGAGCCGTTCTCCTTCGAAGGCAAGCGCAGAATGGACAATACGATGAAGGGGCTCGAGAACCTGAGAAAATTCGTCGATACCCTCATCATCATTCCCAACGAAAAGATCAGCGACGTCGTTCCCAAGAACGCGCCGATGTCCGAAGCGCTCCGCGTGGCGGACGAAGTGCTCAAACAGGGGATCCGCGGGATCGCAGATCTCATCGTCACGCCCGCCCTCATCAACCTCGACTTTGCCGATGTCAAGACGATCCTCAAGGACAAGGGGCTCGCGCACATGGGCGTCGGCGTTGCGAAAGGGGAGAACAGGATCGTCGAGGCAGTCCGTCTCGCGGTCAACTGCCCTCTGCTCGAGACGACCATCGAGGGCGCGACGGGCGTCATCCTGAACGTTGTCGGCGGGAACGACCTCACCTTCGACGAGGTCAAACTCGCCGCTTCCCTCATCCACAGCGTGGTGGATTTCTCCGCGAACATCATCTTCGGCGCCTGCATCGACGAGAACATCAGCGACGAGGTCGAGGTCACCGTCATCGCGACGGGCTTCCCTTCGGCGGACAAGTCCCGCGTGCAGCAGGACAGCGCGCGCACGGGCTTCCAGAATGCGTTCAGCCAGCCCCGTCCCGCGGCGTCTCCCGTCACGCCTGCCGGTGCTCCCGCAGCTCCCCAGCAGCCGCAGATGCGGCCGGTGCCTCCGCAGCCGCAGTCTCCCGTGGTGCCCAACCGCAACCCTTACGGCGCGCAGGGATATAACTACGGCGAGCCCCAGCGTCAGCCCGCGGGCTACAATCCCGCGCCTCAGCCCCAGCAGCCGCCTTATCAGCAGCAGCCCGTCTACGGCGCACAGCAGCAGACCTATGCTCCGCCGCAGCAGCCTCAGCAGTACAATCCGAACGGCTATCAGCAGGCGCCCGCTCCTCAGCCCGCGCCCCAGCCCGCGGCGTCCAAGGCAGAGCCCGAAGAGCCCGTGGCGGCTCCCCGCGATCAGCAGCTTCCCGATTTCGTGAGAAGACTGATCGGCAAGAAGAAGTAATTTTGCATCGAATATGCCGCGCCGCTTGCCTTCCGGCAAGCGGCGCGGCCGTTTTTTACCGCGAAAGGGGAGGAGATTCCTCGCGGACAATCATTTCGCACTTCGTATGTTCCTTTTCGGCTCGGAATGACGTATTGGGGAATAAACACCCCCTCAGTCTCGGCTACGCCTCGCCAGCCTTGCGGCGGCAGGGACCGCCGCAAGGCCCGTCGCGGTTGCCACCGCTCCCGTCACGGCGCCGCTCACAGTGC
>CANPZH010000165.1 GCA_947589335.1 uncultured Clostridia bacterium
CCGATCCCGCCTTCAACCAGTGGGCGGTGGATCTCATGTACTACACGAACACCGCGCTCGTGCGCACGGCGAACTACTACGTCCAGCAGGCGTTCATGAAGAACGCAGCCACCGAGACCTTCGCCGTCGAGGAGACCTTTGCGGATGACTATGAGCCGACCTGTCTTATCCGCGCGCAGGAGGGCAACAGCAGGGTGTACGTCGGCAAGCTCTACAAGGTCATCAGCCGCGACGGGCGGACGGGCGACGTCATCGTGAAGATCGTCAACGTGAGCGGCGAGGACATCGGCGTCAACGTCAAGCTCTCGGGGGTGAGCGTCCACGGCGCGTCGGAGGTGACCCTCGTGCGCGGCGCGGGGACAGGGACGGCGAACACGCTCGGAAGCGAGCCGGTGAAACCGGAGACGTTCACGCTCGCCGCGGAGAAAAAATTCGGCTACACCGCGCCCGCATACAGTCTCACGGTCATCCGTCTGCACACCTGATGGAAAAACGGCTTGCATTTCCGCAAGCCGTTTTCCATTTCGCTGAAAACTCTTTACAAACAGAACGAATTGTGTTATAATATATTCAATCCAAGAAGGGGTGAGATTATGCGCTGTTTATATTGCAACTGTACGGAGAGCAAGGTCATCGATTCCCGTTCCGCCGACGACGACAGAACGATCCGCAGACGCAGGGAATGTCTCGGCTGCGGCAGAAGATTCACGACGTACGAAACGATCGAGATCTCGCCCATTCTCGTCGTCAAGGCAGACGGAAACCGCCAGGCGTTCGACATCGGGAAGATCAAGCGCGGCATCATCAAGGCGTGCGAAAAGAGGCCCGTTCCCATCGAGAAGATCGACGCGCTCGCCGAGGAGATCACGAAGAAGATCTACAACACGATGGAGCAGGAAGTCTCCTCCAAAGAGATCGGCGAGATGGTCATGGAGGGGCTCAAGGGGCTCGACGAAGTCGCCTATGTGCGGTATGCCTCCGTCTACCGCTCCTTCAAAGACATCAATTCCTTCATGTCCGAATTGCAGCGCATGATGGACAAGAAGGAGAGCGAAAAGAGATCGTAAGGAAGGCGCCATGTCGGTCAGACAAGTCAGGGTAGGCGATGTAACGCTCGGCGGCGGGAAGATCGCCGTGCAGAGCATGACAACGGTAAAGACGAGCGACGTAACCTCTTGCGTCGCTCAAATTCTGCGCCTCGAAGAGGCGGGATGCGACATCGCGCGCGCCGCTGTCCTCGACGAGGAGGACGCCCGCGCGTTTTCCGCGATCAGGGAGAAGGTGCACATCCCCCTCGTGGCGGACGTCCATTTCTCCGCGCGGCTCGCGGTGCTCGCGGTGGAAAACGGCGCCGACAAGCTGCGCATCAACCCCGGGAACATCGGCGGCGGGAGGGAGCTCTCCCTCGTCGCAGACTGCGTGAAGGCCCACGGGATCCCCGTGCGGGTGGGGGCGAACACGGGGAGCATCGAGCCGCACTTCTTCGAGGCATACGGAAGGAGCGCGGAGGCGCTCGTCTCGAGCGCGCTCGAAAACGTCGCCCTCCTCGAGCGGAAGGGGGTCCGCGATCTCGTGATCTCCGTCAAGGCGTCGGACGTTCCGCTCACGGTCTCCGCATACGAACTTCTCGCGCGGAGGACGGAATATCCCCTGCACGTCGGCGTGACGGAGGCGGGGACGGAGCGGATGGGGCTCGTGAAGAGCAGCATCGGCATCGGCGCCCTCCTTGTCTGCGGGATCGGGGATACGATCCGCGTCTCGCTCACGTCCGACCCCGTGAAGGAAGTGTACGCCGCGCACGACATTCTCCGCGCGTGCGGGCTGGAGAAGGATTACGTCGAAGTCGTGTCCTGTCCCACCTGCGGGCGGTGCCGCTACGACTGCATGGGGCTCGCCGAGCGGGTGAACGAGCGGGTCCGCGGCGTGCGCAAGCGGCTGAAGATCGCCGTCATGGGGTGCGTGGTCAACGGCCCCGGCGAGGCGAAGGACTGCGATCTCGGCATCGCGGGCGGGGGAGAGTACTGCGTGATCTTCCGCCGCGGCGAGGTCTTCGAACGGGTCCCCGCGGCAGAGGCGGAGGAACGGTTTTTCAAACGGTTGGAAGAGTGGCTGGCATGAAGAGTGAAGCATATCTGAGCGAGATCCGCAAGGCGGAACATCTGCAGCGTGCGGTCCTGAAAAAGATCGTGATCGAGGGGCGCACGGCGACCTTTTACCTCATCACCGACCTCACCTACACGGGCGGGGATATCGCCTATGCGGAGAGCGTCTCCGCAAGGTATGTGCCGGAGGGGTTCGGGGCAAAGGTCAATCTCACCAAGTCGGTGCCGAGCGCGGAGGGCGTGCGCGCGGCGATCTCCGCCTTTCTGAAGGAGAAGTTTCCCGCGGCGGCGGCGTTCATTTCCCCCGAGGATATCGAGGTCGTCACGGGCGCGTCGGGGGGCAGATATTCCCTCTCCGTCGGTGAGGACGAGCGCAGACAGTTCTCCCGCGGGGACGTGCTCGACGCCCTCGGAGCGGAGCTGAAGCGCCGCTTCTGCGGGGTATGGACGGGCGGATTCCGGAAGGTCGAACGCCCCGAAGGGGAGATCGAGCGGGAGGAGATCCCGCCCGAGGAATTTCTCACCGCGCCCCGTTCCTTTGAGATCACGGGCTATACGGCGATCGACGGCGCAGCCCCCTCGTCCGCGCGCTATATCGCGGACCTTGCGGGCGAGCAGACCGTCACCCTCTGCGGCAGGGTCACCTACATCGAGGAGCGGCGCACGAAAAA
>CANPZH010000166.1 GCA_947589335.1 uncultured Clostridia bacterium
TCTGCTCGCCGCCTGCCTCGTCTATGGCGGGACGCGCTATCTCCTGCTCGCAAAAGAGGAGGGGATCGGGACGTTCCAGATCGAAGTGCTCTACCGCGTCCTGTGGGAGGTCCTGCCCGCGCTCACGGTCCTGCTGATCTTCGGCGTCATGCTCCTTGTCTATCTGCGCACCGCCGTGAGCGGGCCCGCAAAGAGACTGCTGCGCTGTGCCGGCGGGATCGCGGAGCGGCTCGGGAGCGGGAAGAAACCCGTTGCGGTCGAAGCCCGCGGAACGCTCGGCGCACTCTCCCGCACGCTTGCGGGGCAGGAGCGGTCGGTTGCGGCGCTCATCCATGAGACCGAACTCGCCGCGTCGCAGAGCGCCGAAAAGCGGGTACGGGCGGAGCTCGCGCGGGAACTGCAGCTCTCCCAGACGCCCGAAAAGACGGATCTCGTCGGCCTCACCTACGGGCTGAGCGCCGCGGCGCGTTTCTCTCCCGAGGTCGGAGCCGACTTCTACGACGGATTCGCGATCGACAGGGACCGCGTCCTGATTGCCGCGGGCGACGTCTGGGGCACGGGACTGCCCGCCGTCCAGTTTGCGGGCAAACTCAAGAGCGCACTGCGGGAACGCGCGATCGGCGCAAGATCGCTCGGCGACGTGCTCGCCAAACTCAACGAACTCTTCTTAAGCTCCGATCCCAATCCGCTCGCGGCGACGCTGTTTGTCGGGATCTTCGATTCCGCCTCGGGCGAACTCCGCTTTGCGGACGCGGGACATCCCGCGCCCATCCTCACCGGCGTCAAACCCGCCGCCCTGCCACTCCGCCCCGGCGCTCCCATCGGGCTCTATCCCAATGCCGTCTACCGCGAGGAGATCTGCATGCTCCAGCCGGGGCAGGGGATCTTCCTCTACACGGACGGGCTCGTGAACGCGCGCAGCAAGGCGAAAGAGCGCTTCGGCGCGGCGCGGCTGCTCGGAAAGCTCGAGGAACTCTATGCGAGGGCGCTCTCCGCGGAATTCATCACGGACGGCGTCGTGCAGGCGGCGGAGGAATTCTGCAAAGATACCGAGCGGGCGGACGACTTCGTCGCCCTCACACTGCTCTATGCGACGGGCGTCCAGCGTCTGTTCAAGCCCGACCTCGGAGAGATCGCTTCGATGCGCGAACTCCTCTACGGCTGGCTGGGCGACGATCCGCGAGCAAAGAAGATGTGCCTCGCCTGCGAGGAGATCTTTACGAATATCGTCAACCATGCGGGCGCGAAGACCATCCAGCTCAGCTGCGAGCGGGAGGAGAGCGGGCTCGTACTGCGCTTCACCGACGACGGCAAGCCCTTCGATCCGCTGAAACCCTCCGCCGAAAAGGACTTCTATTCCTACGCCGAGGGCGGCATGGGGCTGAACATCATCCGCGCGATCGCCGGGGAGATCTTCTATAGGACCAAGCAGAACCTCAACGTGCTCACCCTCCGCTTTCCCGTGATCCGGGGGCTTTGATGCGCATCTTCTGCGCCGGAACGGAGGGACTGCCGGATCCCGCGGAGTCGGCGCCGCTGCTCTTCGAACTGTCCGAAGAGAGGCGGGAACGCGCCCTCCGCGCGGTCACCCTCCGGGCGAGAAAGACGGCGCTTGCGTCCGGGCTCCTCCTCGGACGCGTCCTCGCCCTGTACGGCAGGAGCGAACGGGAACTCGGCTACGGACAGCATGGGAAGCCGCTCTGCGACGGACTGTGGCTGAGCCTTTCTCACAGCGGAGAACGGGTCGCGCTCGCCGTCTCGGAGCAGGAGAGCGTCGGCTGCGACCTCGAACGCGTGCGCGCAGTCCCCGAAAGAGCGTCGCGGGCGTTTCTCCCCGCGGAGAGGGAGCTGCTCGGCCGCCTGAGCGGGAGGGAACGCGAAAGGGCGTTTTTCCGCCTCTGGACGGCGAAAGAGAGCATCCTGAAGAGAACGGGGGAGGGCCTGAGAGGGCTGAGGTCCGCGGGCGTTCTCGGGGCAAACGGGGAGCTTCTCGCGGGCTGCCGCTTGGGAACGTATGAATCCGGGGATTATGTGCTCTCCGTCTGCACGGAGGGAGAGGACTTCCCGCATGAGATCGCGTTTTGGGAATTTCTCCCGGAAGGGGATCATTTTTCCGTGAGAAAACGCCTCTCGGAAGTTGCTTTTTCCGAATGGGTCTGATATAATAAAAGGGACACCTGCGGTGTTCGGAGATCGGGGAATGCGTGATCCACAAAGTGTTTACGGGAGCGCATGTCGGACGGGCTAGGCAAGGTCTGCAATCTGCGGAAAGACTGACGTTCGTCTGCTGCGCACCCACCTGCGAGAAGCGGGTTAACCTTTTCCGATGTGCGGCACAGGCGGATGTCTTTTTTTGTAAAAAACCTCTTCGGCAGAAAAAAATTTCAATTCGGCATGCAAAATCGGTTGCACCCCGCGCCGGATTATGGTATAATCACATGGCAAACAAAAATACGGCCTTGTGGTCAAGCGGTTAAGACGGCGCGTTTTAACGGACGGTCACGGGGGCGCCCCGCCTGAAGTTCTTTTGCGGTCGAAGGGCGGCACGAGCCCCTTAGGGGCGAAGTATTCCCGGCAAGGGAATCGAAAAACAGAATACGGCCTTGTGGTCAAGCGGTTAAGACGGCGCGTTTTAACGGACGGTCACGGGGGCGCCCCGCCCGAAGTTCTTTTGCGGTCGAAGGGCGGCACGAGCCCCTTGGGGGCGAAGTATT
>CANPZH010000167.1 GCA_947589335.1 uncultured Clostridia bacterium
CGGGCGCACGGGAGATCCCCGTCCCGAGCAGACAATCGACGATCAGGGCGTAACGTCTTCTCGGGATGCGCGCGAACAGTTCGCCGCGGTAGCGCTTTGCCATCTCCGCGCACTCCCGCGAAAACTTCTTCGCAAGGCAGAGCACGGAAACGTCCGCACCCCCCTCCGAGAGGATCCGCGCGGCGGCAAACCCGTCTCCGCCGTTGTTCCCGCCCCCGCAGACGAAGAGCGCGTCGGAAAAGCCATGCTCCTTCATGACCTTTGCGGCGGCTTCCGCAAGCGCCGAAGCCGCCCGTTCCATGAGCTCCGACGGGGCGGTCCCGCCCTCGATCGCCGCGGCGTCCGCACGGCGGATCTCCTCCAACGTATAGGAATATTTCAAGTTATTGCCTCCATGCCGAAATGGAAATTTCCGCCGCGGAAAGGGAACGGATCTCCCCATCCGCCTCGATCTCGAGCCTCCCGTCGGGGAGGATCCGTCTTGCGACCGCGGGATACTCCCGCGCGCCCTCCCGCACCGAGATCTCCCTGCCGCAGAATTTTACATAGGAGAGATACTCGGAAAAGCCGCTTTTTTTACGCAGTTCGGCGATGAGCCTGCTGCGAACCTCCTCCGTGGTGCAGGCGGAGTAGTCGCAAAGGCGGGCAGCGATCCCCCCGAGGGCGGCAAGATCGTTGCCGACGTTCAGCCCGATGCCGACGATGCTCGCGTGCACCTTGCCCTCAGACAGAATGTTCTCGATGAGGATACCGCTCAGCTTTCTGCCGCCTGCAAGGATGTCGTTCGCCCATTTGATCTCGGGATCCGCGCCGAAGGCCTCCGCCGTCCTGCAGACGGCGACGGCGGCATGTGCCATCATCAGAAAGGCGCGATCCGCCGCAAGGTCCTTCGGGTGCAGCAGCGCGGTGAGATAGACGCCGCCCTCCTCCGACAGAAAAGAGCGCCCCTTGGTGCCCCTGCCCGCCGTCTGCCGCTTGGCACAGACGATGACGTCTTCCTCGCCGCCGAGATATTGCCTGATGAAGTCGTTGGTCGAAGTGACCTCCTCCAAAAGTTCAATCTTCATCCGTCTCTCCGAATGCCTGCAGCGCCGCCCGCGCCGTGTCGTGGTCGAACCCCTTGCCGAGCAGATAGGAATACCCCTTCCGCAGATTGTTCCGGTCGGGCTCCTTCCCGCGCAGATATTTTTCAAGGAGGCTCTTCGCGCTCTCCGTTTCGCCCGTGAGCGTTCCGAGCGCCTCTTCGATCTCCTCTTCCGAGACCCCCTTTTGTCTCAGCTCCATCGCGATGAGACGCCTTCCCTTGCGCTTTCCCGCGCTCTGCACATAGGCGGCGGAATAGGCGGCGTCGTCGAGAAAGCCGTAGCCCTTCATTTTCTCCACGACGTAGTCGGAAACGTCCTGCAGATACCCCTTCTTCCGCAGATAGTCGCGGACCTCCTTTTCCGTCTTCATGGAGGAGGTGATGGAGTTGAGCGCCTTGTCGAACGCGGTCTGTTTCTCGCTCTCGAGCTGCATGGCGGAGAGCTGTTCGGCAGTGACCGTCATTCCCGCTTTCAGACGGTTTGCGATCACGGTCTCGAGCTTCATCCCGCAATAGAATCTGCCGTCTATTTCGATGTTGCACCGCGTCTTGTCCTTGACTTGCGGCGTGATCCCGGTAATTTCCGCCATGTTCACTCCTTTTCAAACATTATAGCGGAAGAAGGGCGGAATGTCAAGATGCGGCGGAAAATTCCGCACGCAATGCGCAAAAACGCCGCCCGCGGCAAAGATTGCCGCGGGCGGCGCAGCGGGGCGGAAGGTCAGCGCAGGATCAGCCCGCTCTCCCCTCTGTCGAGGGTGACCGTCGTTCCCGCTTCGGGATTTTCGCGGATGAGATACTTCGCGATCGGCGTCTCCGCATAGGTCTGGATGAACCGCTTCAGCGGACGTGCGCCGAACACGCTGTCGTAGCTGTAGTCGGCGATATATTCCTTTGCGGCGGCCGTCGTCTCCAGCGTGATATGCTCCGCCGCAAGCCGTTCCTTCAGCCTTCCGAGCATGATGCCGACGATCTCGGAGATGTTCGCGCGCGTCAGCGGTTTGAACATGATGATCTCGTCGAGACGGTTCAGAAATTCGGGACGGAAGGACCGCTTCAAGAGCGCGTTCACCTCTTCCCGCGCCTGCGGGGAGATCTCCCCGTCCTCGATCCCCTCGGAGATGATCTCGGAGCCCAAGTTGGAAGTCAGGATCACGATCGTGTTCTTGAAGTCCACCGTGCGCCCCTGCGAATCGGTGATCCGCCCGTCGTCGAGGAGCTGCAGGAGGATGTTGAAGACGTCGGGATGTGCCTTTTCGATCTCATCGAAGAGAATGATCGAGTAGGGACGGCGGCGGACTGCCTCGGTGAGCGTGCCCCCCTCCTCGTAGCCGACGTATCCGGGAGGCGCCCCCACGAGTCGGGACACGGAGAACTTCTCCATGTACTCGCTCATGTCGATGCGGACGATGTTCTTCTCGTCGTCGAACAGATTCTCCGCGAGGGATTTCGCAAGTTCCGTCTTCCCGACGCCGGTGGGCCCCAAAAACAGGAAGGAGCCGATGGGCCGGTTGGGGTCGGAGATGCCCGCGCGGGCGCGCAGAATGGCCTCGGAGACCTTGGTGACGGCCTCCTCCTGCCCGACGACCCGCTTGTGGATC
>CANPZH010000168.1 GCA_947589335.1 uncultured Clostridia bacterium
GGCGGTTTTTCTCCGCCTGTTCCATGACCTGTTTGATCTCTTTGATCCCGCTCGTCACGGCGGAGAAGTCGATGAACGTTGCCTTGGTCCTGTTGGCGATGATGCGCGCGAGCGTCGTCTTGCCGACGCCGGGAGGGCCCCAAAAGATCATGGAGCCGATCCGGTCGCTCTCGATGAGACGGCGGAGGACCTTTCCCTCGCCGAGGAGATGCGTCTGGCCGTAAAATTCCTCCAAACTGCGCGGGCGGAGCCTCGCCGCGAGCGGCTGCAGGCTGTCGTCCTCAAAAAGCGTTCCCTGTTCGATCATGCCGATAGTACCTCGTCAAGCGCCGCGCGGAGGTGTTCCTTGACGTCGGAATAGCTCTCGGACGGGTGCGCTTCATAGAGTTTCGTCTTCCCGTAAAAGACGGTCGGGACATAGTAATAGTCGTATCTCGCGGCAAGTTCGGGCCGTTCCCGTTCCTCGATCCACTCCACGCCGACGCCGGCATAGGCGGGATCTTCCTCCGCAAGTTCCTTGAGCGCCTCTTTCGCAAAGCGGCAGTACGGACAGTCTTTCAGATAGAAGAGAAGTATTTGTTTCATCGCCGTTCTCCGCCTGCTATTTTACCACATATTCCGAGAAAATGCTATACTTCGGCGGAAAATTTTGATATAATCGAAAAAAGAAGAAAAAGGAGAAGATACAATGAAACTCGATGTCAGCGCATTTGAAATCTACGATAAAACGTGGGCGCTCCTCACGGCGGGGACCGCGGAACACTTCAACACGATGACGATCAGCTGGGGCGGCCTCGGCACGCTGTGGGGGAAGCCGGTCGTCACGGTGTACGTCAAGCCCATCCGCTATACCCATGAATTCATGGAAAAGAGCGAATATTTCACCGTCAGCTTCTACGGCGAGGAGCGCCGCAAGGCGCTTGCGCTGCTCGGCTCCCGCTCCGGAAGGGACTGCGACAAAGTGGCGCTGTCCGGCCTCAGCCCGCTCCCGGTCGGGGAGTCGGTCACCTTCCGCGAAGCCGAGATCACACTCCTGTGCAAAAAGATCTACCGCCAGGAGATAGACCTGTCCGCCGTCCCGGAGGAGGCCGCGGAGCGCTACTATCGGGGCGAACCCGTGCACACCGTCTACATCGGAGAAGTGATCGACCTGAGAAAGGCATGAAGGGGATATCGCCGCGCTTTCGGGCAGATGGGGGAAGAAATTGCCGAAATGGTCAAATCTTGAAAAAACGTACACTTTTCGGCTGAGAAAATTGAAAATTTTCAAGGGGAATTTTGCAAAAGGTCTTGACATCTCGGCAAAGCGGTGTTATCCTATAATCGTAAAAATATCATCTCACGGCGCCGCAAAAAGCCGTGAAAAGTGTGGTTGGGTATGATGAATTTGCTTGCTCCCATTACCGTAGGTGGCCAGGAGTTCGACTGGGATACTACTACCGCAGTCTTCTGGCTGTTGATCATCCAGGCCGTTCTCATCGTGATCGAGATCGCAGTGTTCGCCGTCCTGATCGCGCGCACCCGTAAAAAGGAAACGCGCACGGTTTTGGGACTGTCGCTCGACGCCAAAAATGCGAAAAAAGAGTTCGTCGCGGGCGAGCAGTTCGTCTGCGAAGGGCTGTCGATCACGGTCAAGTACAATACCGATCCCGAGAGGGAGACGGTCGGCGCCTATTCCGTCGTCACGGAAGAGGACTACGGCCGCATCGCCGCGCGGGGGGACGTAACGGGGTGCTATGTCATCATGCCGGATCTCTCCGTTGCCGGCACGAAGACCGTCGTCGTCAGATACGATCATACCTCGGCGTTCTATCCGGTCACGGTCACGGAGGCAGAGCCCGTCGCGGAGGAACCCGCGGCCGAACCGCTGCCCGCGGAACCCGTGCGGGAAGCGCCCGCCGCAGCGCCGACGGTCATCGAAGAGGAGTCCGTCCGCGCGGGATCCGTGCGCTACGACAAGAGCTTCACCGCCCGGTTTATCCAGTCGGAGGACGAAGTCAAGGTCTGGTACACGAAGATCAAGAACGAGCTCTTGTCTTACAGCAAAGTGCGTGAACGGGTCAGCTGGAAGTACGAAAATTATCGCTTCGGCAAAGAGCCCGTCGCCAAACTTTCCTTCCGCGGGAAGACGCTGTGCCTCCTCCTGCCCCTCGACCCGAAGGAACTTTCCGAGACGAAGTACAAGGTCGAAGACATCTCCGATATGGCCTCTGCGGAAGACCTTCCCTGCATGTACCGCATCAAGAACGACCGCCGCGCGCAGTATGCCTGCGAGCTGATCGCGCGCGTCATGGAGCGCTACGACTCCGTGAAGACCGAGCGCGAGATGGTCGACTATTTCGTCCCTTACGAGGGCGTTGTGGAACTCATCGAGAAGGGGCTCATCAAGCGCAAAGTCTCCACATATGAAGCGGACGAGTTCCTCCGCAGCCGTCAGAGCGAAGCCGCGGCCGCCAAGGCGGACGAAGACGGGGAAGACGGCGAATAACCGCGACCGAATTTTCAAAAGACCCGGCGGGCGTCGGGTCTTTTTTCATGCCGTTTTGCGAAGAAATGAATTCTATCCGAATGCCGTCTTTTCGACAAAAGAAGCGGAAATACGTCCTCCGCTTTGCGCTAATATGT
>CANPZH010000169.1 GCA_947589335.1 uncultured Clostridia bacterium
AGTGGAGCGGCGCATCCCTGCTTCTCCTCAACCTGCTCATGTTCATCGGCGCGGGACCCGTCTCGACGGGCGGCGGCATCAAGTGTACGACCTGTTTCATCTTCCTGGCGGCGGTCGTTGCCCTCGTCAGGGGAAAGCCGACGATCGTCTTCCACCGCCGTATCCCGCGCCAGACGGTCATCCATGCCCTCGTCGTCATCGTCGTTGCCGCCATCTATACCGTCGTCACGGTGATGCTCGTCTGCGCGATCGACGGGGATCTTCCCTTCGCCTATGTGATCACCGAGGCGGTCTCGGCGCTCGCGAACGTGGGGTTCTCGGCGGGCATTACGCCCGCGCTCTCATGGGGGAGCAAACTGGTGATCTCGCTCGCGATGTTTTTGGGGCGGATCGGATTCCTCACCGTGCTGTTTGTGTTCAAAAAGCGGTGGGACAGCAACCGTACAGACGCCGTTCACTATGTGGACGCGGAAATTATCGTCGGATAAAAAATTCAATTACGAGGTAAGAATTTGAAAAAGGATTTTGCGATCATCGGATTGGGCGCATTCGGATCCCAGCTCTGCCGTGAGCTCGTCAAACAGGGGGCGGAGGTCGTCGCCATCGACGTCGACGAGGAGCGCGTGAACACCGTCTCCGAGTACGTGACGGGCGCCTATCGCTGCGACAGCACCAAGCGCAGCGCGCTGGAACAGTTGAAATTGCAGGACGCGGACTGCGTGATCGTGGCGATCGGGGACGACCTCGAGGCAATGATCCTGACCGTCATCCTGCTGCAGGAGCTCGGCGTAAAGCACATCATCGCCCGTTCGGAGGATGAGAGCGTCAAGCGGGTGCTCATTCATCTCGGCGTGGACGAAGTCATCGACACGCGGGAACTCGCAGTGGGGAGCCTCTCGTACCGTCTGCTCAGCCGGAACGTCACCCAGTTTGTGGAGCTCACCGCGAGCTACGGCGTCGCGACGCTCACCTACGAGGGGAAGGAACCGTCCGCGACCCTCGAGGAGCTCGATCTCCGCAACAACTACAACCTCAACGTGCTGCTCATCCGCCGCAAGAAGCACGACATTTTGCCCGCCAAGAACGACCGTTTCGAGCCGGGGGACAGCATCGTCCTGTTCGGCGCCAAGAGCGCCATCCGCCGTCTCGACAAGAAGATCTTATAGCGAAAAGCCGCAGATCTTGCGGCATAAACTGCGAAAAACAGGGTTTTGCATAGTACTATGTCAGACATAAATACGGAGATCCCGCGCTTTTTGCGGGATCTTTTGCGAAAACAGTACGGCGAGGACGCCGAGCGGATCGAACGGGGCTATGCCTGCCGCCGCCCCGTCACCCTGCGCGCCAACGCGCTGAAGGCGGGCGGGGACGAGGTGGACCGGGAGCTTTCCCGCCTCGGGATCGCCCATCTGCGCATGCCGTGGTATGAAGACGCCTTCCTTCTGACGGACGCACGCGAGCGGGAGATCCGCGCAACGCCCCTCTATGAGAGCGGAGCGGTCTATCTGCAGAGCCTCTCGTCCATGCTGCCGCCGCTGCTGCTGCAGCCGGAGGCGGGGGAGACCGTGCTCGACATGACCGCCGCGCCCGGGGGGAAGACGGCGCAGATGTATGCGATGTCGGGCGGGAAGGCGCTCATCACCGCATGCGAGAAGGACAGGATCCGCTTCGACAGGCTGAAGTTCAACCTCGCAAGGCAGGGCGCCGTCCGCGTGAACGCGATGCAGACGGACGCTCTCCGCCTCGACGAATTTTTCCGCTTCGACAAGATCCTCTCGACGCGCCGTGCAGCGGGAGCGGGACGATCTCGGAGGGCGGGGCAAGCCGCTGCACCGAGGCGCTCGTCGCCGCATGCGTGCGGGCGCAGGAGGCGCTCCTTAGAAAGGCGCTCCGTCTCTTGAAGAAGGGCGGCACGCTCGTGTATTCGACCTGTTCGGTCCTGAAACAGGAGAACGAGGAGCTCGTGGAGAGGTGCCTTAGCGGTTCGGGCTGCTCCCTCGTCCCCGTCGGGGAGGACTTCGCACCGGAGATCCCCCGTCTTGCGGGCGGGGCAGGCTGCGTGACCGTCTGTCCCTCCGAACGGTTCGAGGGATTTTTCCTCGCAAAGATCGCAAAATAACAAGTTCCCCCTGCCTGCGGGCGGGGGGATATTTCCTTTCGAAAAGACCGTGACCGCGGGAACGCTCAGTCGAAGAGGGAGAGCTGCCGTCCGCTCTCGCCGAGGAAGGATCTCTGCACGCCGCCGATCAGCTCGTCGCCCTCCTCCGGTCTGCCGATGAGGAGGGGGGAAGCGGGGTCGTGCTTTGCGGCATTCTCCCGCACGAGCGCGGCGTCCTTGTTGGCGTAGCAATAGCGGCAGCCGCCGGGGCAGGAGTCGTACCAGCCGAGGTCGCGGCTCTCGATGCAGAGGCACCCTCTGCGGTTGCCGTTGTGCCGCATCTCCCGAAAGACGCACTTGTTTGCCTTGCCGAGCATCTCGAGGGTGACGCACCCCGCCCGCTTGATGCCGCAGTCGGTGAAGTCGTTGTCCCCGCAGGTCTGGATGGGGATGCGGTATTTTTTTGCGATCTTGCCGAAATTTTCGGCGAGCGCACACTTGTC
>CANPZH010000170.1 GCA_947589335.1 uncultured Clostridia bacterium
TGCGTAATAATTCCCGTACTGCGCCGAGGGACCCTTCACACACTCCGCGGCGATCGCGGGATCGGCGAGATAGTCCCTGTTGAGGGGCTCGGTCATTTCTTCGCCGCTCCCGGGCAGACCCTCGTTATAGGAGCCGACCCATCCGTCGGGATCGGCGAAGTGCACCGCCGCGAGCGAGGTGCAGCCCGAGAAGGCGAGCGTGCCGATCTCGGTGACCGATTCGGGAATGACGATCTCCGTCAGCTCTCTGCAGTCCTGGAAGGCGAATGCGCCGATCTTCGCCACGCTCTCGCCGAAGTCGAGCTCGGAGAGCGAGGTGCAGCCCGAGAAGGCGTAGTCGCCGATCGACACCGTGAGGGAAGAGCCCGTTCTGGTCTCGAACGTCACCCCGGTGATCGACGTGCGGCCGTAAAAGGCTCTCTCGTCAACGGAGGTGACCGTCGAAGGGATCGTGATGCTCCCAACGAGCTTCATGGGAACATGGACGATGGACGAGAAGGAAGGAGATACCTTGTGATAGAGCACGCCGTCGCGCAGATCGTAATTCGTGTTTTCCTGCGGGACGATGAACCGGCAGAGGGCGTCGCAGCCCGAGAAGGCGCCGTCCGCGATGAGGGTCGTCCCCTCCTTGATGCGGAAGGTCCCCGTTGCCGTGTCCTTCACCCTGATCAGATAGTTGCCGATGTAGAGGGCGCCGTCTTCATCCCAGTTGGCGGGATCGTTGTAGAATGCCGTTCCGTCGAACGCGCCCGCGCCGATCGAGGTGATACTGCTCGCGGGGAGCATGAATTCGGCGAGCTTGGGGCAGCCGATGAACGCGCCCGCGCCGATCTTTTTGAGGCTGTTCCCCATCACGATGACGCTCGTGATGTTGCGCCCGCTCGTGGCGGTGTTCTCCGAGCCGTCCCACGTCTGCTTTGCGGCGAAGGCATAATCGGCGATCTCGACGATGGAAATGGAGGGCGAGACGCTGAGCGTGGCGGGAATGACGATATCCGCCGGAGTTCCGGCGTTCATATTCTGGAGCCCCGTCAGGATGACCGAGGGGTCGGTGCCATTCGGCTTCCAGGTCAGCAGGTTCTCCGTCGCGCGGAGGGCGAAGGAGCAGGTCGAACAGACATAGCCCGAACTGTAGTCGTGCGCCGTGACGTCGATCTCCTCGCTGCAACGGGGGCAGGTGTTCCAGTGGCGGAAGTTATCCCGAGCATACCCACCGTGCGCTGCTTGGGCTCCTCCGGCGAATACTCGCCGCAGCCCGAACAGACGTGTTCCTCGATGCCGCTCTCCGTGCACGTCGGCTCCTGCCCGACGACATAGCGCCAGACGTAGGTATGCTGATGCTCCGGCTTTGCGGGGCCCTCGGGGTTCGCAGGGTCGTATTTGCAGACGGAGCAGACGCCCGATTCGTTGAAGGAGTGCTCGCCGTAGCCGCTGTTTTTGTCTCCCGCAAGGGATTCGGGGGAGACGGTCGCGCTGTCTTCACAGGTGAGGGCGTGCCAGTGATGGGTCGCGTTATGGCTCCAACCGAGCGAATAGGTGTGTACGTGACCGGAGGGCTCTTCGCCGCATGCCGCCATGCCGCACGCCATGCACAGCCCCATTGCCGCCGTCAGGGCGGCGATCAAGATCTTTTTCATTCTGTTTCCTCCCCGAAAGGGAAAATTGTCGTATTTCTTTTCGGATTTTCCTTGAGTATATCACGTTCCGCCGAAAAATTCAACTGTTTCACAAGACTTTCATCATTTGTAATTTTTGTAAAAGCGGCGCCGCGCGGATCTCCGCGCGGCGCCGCAAAACTGTCTGCGGAACGGTCATTCCCCCTTGACTCTCGCAAGGTCGAGATCGTCTCTCTTCCTGTCCGCAAGCGCCTTGACGGGGTGCTCGCGGGTCTGGAGCCTGTAGTCCTGTCCCCTCTCCGAAATGAGCTTCTCCACGCACACATGGGTGCCGTGATGTTCGGGCTTTCCGCCGTGGATGCGGGCGTTGTAGGCGAAAAAGCGGAAGGCATTCGGCACTTTCCCGATCTCTTCCCAGCTCTCTTCCACGCCGGTGAGGCGAACGGTATTTTTGAGCACCTCGCGGATATACTCCTTCTGCGGACGGAATTTCAAAAGTTCGGGGAACTCCCCTCCCTCGGGGAGCACCTGCTGCCACACCTTGCCCTCGTACGTCTTGAGCAGATCCGCCGCCTCGTGGAGATGGCAGATTTCCTCCTCGAAGTGCTGTTCCCAGATCGCCTTGATCCGCTCGTCCTTCTCGTCCTCGTAGCAGGAATAATAGAGATAGCACTCGGTGTATTCGTTCATGAGAAGGCTCTCGAACGGGGTCATGCAGGGGTCCTTTAAGGCGCCATAGCCCGTGACGTGCTGTTCCTCGATCATCGCGATCTCGCTGTAGAGCTTTCTGCCCAAAGGCGAGGCATAGAGGTCGCCGACGTTCATATAGAAATTCATCGTCTGCTGTTCCGCCGCCGTGATGATGTTGATGTTGAGCTTGGTCTTGAGGTCGTTGAGATAGCAGTTGATATAGAAGTCCACATCGTCAAAGGGG
>CANPZH010000171.1 GCA_947589335.1 uncultured Clostridia bacterium
TGGCGACCCAAAACGGGCTCGAACCGTCGACCTCCAGCGTGACAGGCTGGCGCTCTAACCAACTGAGCTATTGGGCCGTAGTGCATTGCTTTCGCCGCTTGCGGCGGCGTGGTGGGCCTTCACGGACTTGAACCGCGGACCGATCGGTTATGAGCCGACTGCTCTGACCAACTGAGCTAAAGGCCCTCGTGTTCTGCCGCAACTGCAACGCTTGTATATCATATTATAAACGGAAACAAAAGTCAAGTATTTTTTTGCGTAAATTTGAAATTCCGAAAACTTTTTTTCGACAAGAGATTTTCCGATGCGCCAAAGTGCGCAGATTTGCGCACGCCGCTTTTTGTTACAATACGTTTGAATCCAAACGGAGCCGACCTATGAAACTGCAAAGCTGTACCCGCGGGGACAATCTCTATGTGTATCTTTCCGGCGAGCTGGACGAATGCTCCGTCGCCGGGATCCGCGACCTGACCGACCGTGCGATCGACGATCACGCAGGTCTTTCCCGCGCGATCTTCAACCTCGCCGGCGTGCGGTTCATGGACTCTACGGGGATCGGGTATCTCATCGGGCGCTATAAAAAACTCAAAAAGTACGGCATGGAGATGTATCTCGAAAGTCCCAACCAAAGCGCGGACAAAGTCCTCGCGCTCAGCGGAATCTATCAACTGATCCCAAAGGTTTAGGTGCGATATGAACAGAATGAAACTCGAAATTTTATCCCGCTCGGAGAATGAGGTGTTCGTGCGGAACGTCGTTGCGGCGTTCGCGCTGCCGCTCGGACCCACGCTCTCCGAGCTTTCGGACGTCAAGACCGCCGTGTCCGAGGCGGTCACGAACTGCATCGTGCACGGGTACGGCGGGGGAGAGGGGCTGATCACGGTCGTGTGCGAGGCGGAGGGGGACACGCTGAAGGTCACGGTCTCCGACAGCGGAAGGGGGATCGAGGACGTCGAGCAGGCGCTTGCGCCCTTCTTCACGACGCAGCCGGGCGAAGAGCGCTCGGGAATGGGATTCACGATCATGCAGACCTTCATGACAACCTTTTCCGTCTCTTCCGCGCCGGGGAAGGGGACGACGGTGACGATGAGCAAACAGTTCGGCGCAAGGGCGGATACCGATGCTCGATGAGAAAGAGACGCTGGACTGTCTCAGGAGGGCAAAGGCGGGAGACGCCGCCGCCAAAGAGAGGCTGATCTCGGAGAACACCTCCCTTCTGAAGAGCATTCTGAAACGGTATCTCGGGAAGGGCGTGGAGTATGATGACCTCTATGAACTCGCCTGCATGGGGTTTCTGAAGGCAATCGCGGGCTTCGACGAGCGGTTCGGCGTCCGCTTTTCGACGTATGCCGTTCCGATGATCGCGGGGGAGATCAAGCGCTTTCTGCGCGACGACGGCAGCATCAAAGTGTCGCGGGCGATGAAGCGGACGGCGCGGGAGATCAACCGCTACATCGAGGAATATATTGCGGAACACGGCGAACCGCCGGCTCCCTCAAAAGTCGCGGAGGCGTTCTCCATGGACGAGGGGGAGGTGGTCATCACCCTCGGCTCCGCGCGCATGCCGGTGTCGATCTACGAACAGACCGATTATAAGGACGAAAAGTCGGTCACGCTTGCCGAGCGGCTTCCCGCAAAGGAATCGCAGGAGGAGATGCTCGACAAAATGCTCCTCAAAGCCGCGATCGAACAGCTCCCCGAACGGGAGCGGAAGATCGTGTTTTTGCGCTATTTCCGCGACATGACCCAGAGCGAGGTCGCGCGGCAGATCGGGGTCTCACAGGTCCAGATCTCCCGCATCGAGGGCAAGATCATTTCGGAGCTTTCCAAGGCGCTTTCCGAATAATTTCAAAGCTTTGAACAAGGCGGGGGATCTTCCCGCTTTTTTGGATGAATTTTGGGTGAAAACGCAAAATCCGCCGCCGATTTGTTGACAATTGGAATTTGCCGTGATAAGATAATATAGTTATGAACAATGCGTAAATTTCTGCGGAAGTTTGCGCGGTTTTTTTCGGAAAACTTTTCGGATTGACAGGAGGTGTTTTTTTGATAAAGACACTTGCAAAGAGCATTCGGGAATATAAACTTTCTTCGATCCTCTCGCCCGTGATCGTGACGGGGGAGGTCGTCCTCGAATGTTTGATCCCGTTCGTCATCAACGAACTCGGAAACGCGATCTCCGCAGGCGTCGGCATGTGGGAGAGCGGCGCGGCGTCGTGGAACACGCTCGGGATCGGGCAATATGCGCTCATCCTCGTGGCGATGGCGCTCGCGTCCCTCGCCTGCGGCGCACTGGCGGGCTACTTCTGCGCGAAGGCTTCCTGCGGGTATGCGAAGAATCTCCGCAAAGACCTATATTATAAGGTCCAGGATTTCTCCTTCGAAAACATCGACAAATTCTCGACGCCATCCCTCGTCACCCGTATGACGACAGACGTGAACAACGTGCAATTTGCCTACATGACGATCATCCGCACGGCGATCAGGAGCCCCTTGATGATGGCGTTCTCCGTCGTGATGGCATTCGTGATCGGCGGCAATCTCGCAT